>DATEQI010000062.1:0-6430 GCA_035272805.1 Alphaproteobacteria bacterium
GGCGACGGCGGCACTCTTCGCCTTCTTCCGCCGCACGCGCACGGGCACGGCGATCCGCGCCGCGGCCGACAATCTCGTGGGTGCTGCCGTCGTCGGGCTCGACTTCAAGCGGCTCTACGCGCTCACCTTCGGGATCGGCGCCGCCTGCGCGGGTATTGCCGGCTCCCTCATGATCCTGCTCTCGGACGCGACCCCCGCACTTGCCCCCGATTTCACGCTCCTCGCCTTCATCATCGTCATCGTCGGCGGGCTCGGCAGCATGCCGGGAGCGCTCCTGGGCGGCGTGCTCATCGGGCTCTCCGAGGCGCTCGCCGGACTCATCATCGCGCCGTCGATGAAAAGCATGTTCTCCTTCGCCCTCCTCGTCCTCGTCCTCGTGGTGAGGCCGCAGGGCCTCTTGGGGGGCAAGCGATGAGGCGCGCACTTGCGGCAAGCCTCCCGCGGCCGGCGCTCTGCGTCTCGGCGGCGGCGGTCGTCCTCCTCCTCCTTGCCGCGCCCTTCATGGTCGACCGCTACGCGCTCTCCATCCTCATTCTCATTCTCTATGCGGCCTATCTCGGCCAGGCATGGAACGTGATGATGGGCTTCGCGGGCCTGCTCTCGATCGGGCACGCGCTTTATATCGGCCTCGGCGCCTATACGGCGGCCGCACTTTTCGTGCACTTCGGCGTGCCGCCACTCCTGGGCCTTTTCCCCGGCATGGCCCTCGCCGCGGCGGCGGGAGCGCTTATCGGCTGGCTCGGCTTCCGCTTCCGCATCGCCGGCGTCTATTTCGCGCTCCTCACCATCGCCTTCGCCGAGGTCGCGCGCATCGGCTTCGACCATATCGATTGGCTCGGCGGCTCGGGCGGCCTGTTCATTCCGGTCGCGGCCGAGAAGCGCCTCGATCTCCTGGATCTCCGCGGCGGCATCGAGATGTACTACTATCTCATCCTGGCCCTCGCCGCGGCAGCCCTCGTGCTTTCGGCCGTCCTTTTGCGCTCGCGCCTCGGCTACTACTGGCTCGCGCTGCGCGAGGACGAGGAGGCGGCACGCTCGCTCGGCATCAACCTCTTGCGCGCGCGCATCGCGGCCGTGCTCATCTCGGCCGCGATGACGGCCGTCGCCGGCACCTTCAACGCCTTCTACAACAGCAACCTCTTCCCCGAGCACATCTTCTCGATCGGCAGCTCGATCGACATCATTTTGGCGCCCATCGTGGGCGGGCTCGGCACGCTCATGGGGCCCATCGTGGGCGCCTTCATCCTGGCCCCGCTCGGCGCGCTCCTCTTGAGCTTGACCACAGCCCTCGGCCTCGACCTCCCGGGCCTCGAGCTCGTCATCCACGGCCTCCTCCTCGTTGTCATCATTCGGGCCTTGCCCGGCGGCCTCTGGCCCTGGCTCAAGCACCGCTTCGGCCTCGCCGCGAGCGCAAGCGGAGGTCCGTCGTGAGCGCCGCCATGCTGACGGTCGAGGGCGTGAGCAAGCACTTTCGCGGCCTGCAAGCGGTGAACGCGGTCTCCTTCGAGGTAGCCCCCGGCGAGATCGTGGCGCTCATCGGCCCGAACGGGGCGGGCAAGACGACGCTCTTCAACGTCGTGGCCGGCGTCTATGCGCCGGATGAGGGCGATGTGCGTCTGGAGGGCCGCAGCATCGCCGGCCTCACGCCCGACGCCGTCTGCCGCGCGGGCATCGCGCGCACCTTCCAGCTCGTGCGCCCCTTCACGCGGCTGAACGTCGAGGACAATGTGGTGGTGGGAGCGCTTGCGGCCGAGCGCGGCATGGCCGCGGCGCGGGCGCGGGCGGAAGGCGTCTTGCGCCGGCTCGAGCTTTGGCAGAAGCGCCATCTCCTCGCCGAGAGCCTGACGCTGCCCGACCGCAAATGCCTCGAGCTCGCGCGGGCGCTCGCGACCGGCGCGCGCCTTCTCCTCCTCGACGAGACGATGGCGGGCTTGCGGCCGACCGAGATCGACCGCATGGTCGCCCTCTTGGTCGAGCTCAACCGGGCCTCGGGCCTCACCATTCTCCTCATCGAGCACGTCATGCGCGCGGTGATGGCGCTTGCCGGACGCATCGTCGTGCTGCATCACGGCGTGCGCATCGCCGAAGGCCCGCCGGCCGACGTCGTGCGCCATCCCGAAGTGCTCAAGTCCTATCTCGGCGAGGAGGCGGTATGATCCTCGCCGTGCGCGACCTCGTGCTGAGCTACGGCGACATGTCGGCCCTCGACGGCGTCTCGCTCGAGGTGCCGGAGCGCTCCATCACCGCGATCGTCGGCGGCAACGGTGCGGGCAAGACCTCGCTCATCCGCGCCGTCTCCGGCATGCTCGCCCCGCGCCGCGGCTCGATCCGCTTCAAGGGCAGCGAGATCGCCGGCTGGCCGAGCCACAAGGTGGTGGCGCTTGGCATCGGCCAGGTGGCCGAGGGCCGCCAGCTCTTCCCCTCGCTCACCGTCAGCGAGAACCTCGAGATGGGGGCGCTCGTGCCGCGCGCGCGGGCCGGTGCCAAGGCGGCACTCGAGCGCGTGCTGGCACTCTTCCCGCAGCTCGCCGAGCGGCGCCGGCAGGCGGCGGGGACGCTCTCGGGCGGCGAGCAGCAGATGCTCGCGATCGGGCGCTGCCTCATGGGCAATCCCGAGCTCATCATGCTCGACGAGCCCTCGCTCGGCCTGGCCCCCGTGGTGGTGGCCGAGGTCTTCCGCGTCATTCGCCGGCTTGCGGCCGAGCACACCATCATCCTCGTCGAGCAGAACGTCGCCGCCTCCTTGAAGCTCGCCGAGCGCGCCTATGTGCTGGAGCAGGGCCGCATCGTGCTCGCCGGCAGCGGCGCCGAGCTCCTCGCCGACGCGCGCGTGCGGCAGGCGTATTTGGGGCTTTAGACTCCGTCATTGCGAGCCGAAGGCGAAGCAATCCAGGTGCGGCGGTGGTCCTGGATTGCTTCGTCGGCTTCGCCTCCTCGCAATGACGGTCGTTATGAGATCGTTGGCGGTTGCCGTCTTTGCGTGCTTGCGCGATAGTTGCCACCCAACACATTGGCGGGAGCGAAGCCATGACCCACGCCGAGCGATTTTCCCTCAAGGACAAGGTGGCCCTCGTGATCGGCGGCTCGAGCGGCATCGGGCGCGAGATAGCACTCGGCTATCAGCAAGCGGGCGCCCGCGTCGCCGTGCTGGGCAAGACCCCGCGCAAGGTAGACGAGGTGGAGGACCTTCTGCGCAAGGCCGATCCGCAGGCGATGGGCTATGCCGAGGACGTGACCGATCTCGCGCGGCTCAAGGCCGTCATCGACGAGGTGGCGGAGACGAACGGCAGGCTCGACGTGCTGGTCAACTCGCAAGGCGTCACGCTCATCCAGCCGAGCGAGGATTTCACGCCCGAGCAATACGATTTCATCGTCGATACCAACCTCAAGAGCGTTTTCTTCGCCTGCCTCGAGGCCGGGCGGCACATGCTGGCGCAGGGCGAGGGGGCCATCATCAACATCGGCTCGGTCGCCTCGCTCATCGGCCTGCAGAAATCGACCCCCTACACCATGAGCAAGCACGGCGTGCTCGGACTCACGCGAACGCTCGGCGCCGAGTGGGCGACGCGCGGCGTGCGCGTGAACGCGATCGCACCCGGCTTTTTCCTGACCGAGCTCAACCGCGAGAAGATGAGCCCCGAGCGCAAGGCGAACGCCGTCCGCCGCACGCCGATGGGCCGCTTCGGCGAGCTCCAGGAGCTGGTGGGAGCGGCCGTCTTCCTCGCCTCGCCCGCTGCGAGCTACGTCACCGGCGAGATCATCCGCGTCGATGGCGGCTTTCTCGCCGCAGGGCTGTGAGGTGGACAGAGCCGGATCCAGCAGTCCCCCCTCACCCAGCTCCGGGTAAGGCTCGGCTACGCCTCGCCAACCCTTCGCAACCCTCTCCCCCTTAAGGGGGAGAGGGCAGGGTGAGGGGATACTTCCACTTCGTGACACCGAGCTAAATCCATTACGTTCCGAAGAGCGTGCCCGCTTTGATCCAAGCCTCGCGGGGCTGCGTGTTGCAGAGGGGAACCCACGAGGGCTACACTCACGCTTGGAACTCAAGTCATCCGGGGAATACCGGTTTAATTTCCGTCAGGGAGGAGAGCTGCGATGACCACTCAGCGGGTGACCCGCCGATTCTTGTTGCGCCATGCCGGCGCGTTGCCCCTCGGGCTTGCTCTAGCGCCGGCCATCGTCGGCAGGGCGCAGGCCGCTCAGATGAAGATGCGGCTGTCCTCCTCGCTGCCCAACGATCCGAAATACGCCAACGGCCGGGTCTATTACGACAACCTCATCAAGCATGTGAAGGCGAACGGGCTCGGCGAGCAGATCGACATCCAATTCTTCCCCGACAATCAGCTCGGCCAGGAGATCGACATCATCAACTCCGTCAAGCTCGGCGTGATCGACCTCATGGTCTCCGGCTCGTCGATCTCGGCCAATCTCGTGCCGCTCGTCGGCGTCTTCGATCTCGGCTATCTCTTCGACAGCTTTCAGCAGCAGACCAAAGCCTTCGACGCCGGTGCCGCAAAGCCGGTCGAGGCGGCCCTCCTCAAGGGCGCCAACATCCGCATCATCGCCTGGGCCTATAATTTCGGCTCCCGCAGCGTGCTGGCAAAGAGGGCGGTCAATACGCCCGCGGATTTGGCGGGCCTCAAGATCCGGACGTTGCCCAATCCGGTGATCACCGAATGCCTTCGCCTCATGGGTGCTGCCGCCACGCCGCTCGCCTTCGGCGAGATCTACACGGCACTCCAGGCCGGCGTGCTGGACGGCCTGGAGCACGATCCGCCGACCATCCTTGCCAGCAAGTTCTACGAGACGGTGAAATTCTACTCCCTCACGCAGCACAATTTCTCGCCGCTCTCCATATATTTCAGCGAGATGACCTTCATGCGCATGGACGCGAAGCTGCGGGACGGCTTTCTCGATGCCGCGCACAATGCCGCCGTGGATACCCGCGCGCAGGGCCTGGCGGTGGAAAAGGAAGCGCTCGAGGTTCTCAAGCAGAAGGGCGTGAGCGTCAGCCCATGCGACAAGGAAGCCTTCCGCAAGCGCGTCCTGCCGCAGGCCGATGAGTTCGTGAAGGCCCATCCGGACGCCAAGCCGGTCGTCGACATGATCCGATCGACCCACGTCTGAGGCTCCGACGATGTCGGGCGGCGCGTCCGAGGCGAGCGGCGCCGACCGTTTTTTCATCGGCTTGCTGCTGCGCGTGACGGATGGGGCCGCCGCCTTGTTCCTGGCGGCGGACCTGGCCGTCGTCATTGTCTCCGTGCTGCTGCGCTCGACGCTCAACGCACCGGTCGAATGGTCGGACGACATGGCACGCGGCCTGATGGTGGCGTCGAGCTTCTTCGGCGCCGCGAGCGCGCTTGCGCGCGGAGAGAATGTCGGCGTCGCCTTCATCGTCCAGCGCATTCCCCCCGCCCCGCGCCGCCTGCTCGATGCCGTCATCGCACTCCTGGTGCTGATCATTTCCGCCTATGTCGCCGTGAAGGCCCTCACGCTCGGCGGCCTCACTACGGGACAGACGACGGGCTCCGGTCTGCCGCTCGAGCTCACCTTCTACCCGATGGGTGCGGGTGCCGCCTGCATGACGGTCTTCGCCGTCGACCAATTCTCCCGCCGCGGTCTGCGCGACGGCGCGGCGGCACTCGCGATCGCGGCGTTGCTGGCCGGCGTCTGGTACGGCTGGAGCGTGCTTTCGCCCGGCACGGTGCCCGGATCGGGGGCGCTGATGCTGATCGGATTTGTCGTCGCCTTGTGCGGGGGAATGCCGATTGCGTTCGCGTTGGCGCTGGCGGCGCTCATTTTCATCTGGGTCGAAGGCGCGCTCCCGGGCGTGATCTTCGCCCAGCAGATGGCGCGCGGCATCGACAATTTCGTTCTGCTCGCGATCCCCTTCTTCATCCTCGTCGGCTATGTGATGGAAGCGAACGGCATGTCCGTGCGGCTGATCGCGCTCTTGGAGCGCCTCGTCGGCGGCATGCGCGGCGGCTTGAACGTCGTCATGGTGCTCGCGATGGTGCTCTTCTCGGGCATCTCCGGCTCGAAGATGGCGGACGTGGCGGCGGTCGGCTCGGTGCTCATCCCGGCCGCGCGCCGCTCGGGGCAGAATCCGGGCGGTGCGGTGGCGCTCCTCGCCGCCTCGGCGGTGATGGCGGAGACGATTCCGCCCTGCATCAACCTGATCATTCTCGGTTTCGTGGCCAACCTCTCGATCGGCGGATTGTTCATGGCGGGCCTGTTGCCCGCCGGACTGATGGCTCTGGCGCTCATCGCCGTCGCCGTCATCTTCGGGACGCGCGGCCGGTTGGCGCCGGAGACGGCACTTCGCAAGCCGACCGCCCATCTGTGGGGCGGGGCCGCCGTCACGCTCGGCCTCATCGTCATCATCTTCGGCGGCTTCAAGACCGGCTTCGCCACCGCGACCGAGATCTCG
>DATEQI010000063.1:0-4764 GCA_035272805.1 Alphaproteobacteria bacterium
GCCCTCGGCCTCGGCCTCGGCTGGGTCTCGATCCTCGATCCCGCACGCATCGCGGCACTCCTCGAGGTGCCGCCCGAGTGGCGCTTCATCGGCTATCTCTGCATCGGCTACGCCCAGAGCGACGACGACGTCCCCGCCCTCGAGCGCGTGGGATGGGAGGAGCGGCGGCCAGTCGGCGACTTCATCCTGCGGCGCTAGGCCCGCCTGGTCTTCCGGTTCGGAAGTTCGTTTCGCCAGGAGTTAACTGTCATTGCGAGCGCAGCGAAGCAATCCAGGGCGCCAGACGCGAGACGCATTCTGGATTGCTTCGGCGCCCTTCGGGCGCCTCGCAATGACAGGTGTTTACCTGATGTCGTGAATTTCAGAACGGGCACGCTAGCTCAGCCCCGAGGACTCCGCGACGTTGGCGGTGACGAGCCGCGCTTCGGCGAGCTTGCGCTGGGCCGAGGGGAGGGCGGCCGACTTGCCCGAGACGAGGCTCGCCTCGACGGCCGTCGAATCGCTGGTGGCGACGAGGTGGCCCGTCTCGGCATCGCGCATGCGGTGGAGGAAGCGGAAGAACTTGCGGCCGACCGCGACGAAGCCGCTTTGCACGAGGACGAGCTCGCCGCCCTTGAGCTCCTTGAGGAACTGATAGCTCTGCCGCACGACCGCGATGCGGCGGCCGGCCCGCTTCATCGAGCGCGGCGTGATGCCGATCGAGCTCAAAAGGAACCAGGTGGCCTGGTCGAAGCGCGCGACGTAGATCTGGGAGTTCATATGGGACTCGGAGTCGTACTCGGAGGCGAGCACGGCGCCCTTGAAGGTCTCGATCCATTCGCCCATCCCGAACCTCCCTCCTTTCGCGGCGGCGCGCGATCTGCCACGATGGCGCCATGCCCTATCCCGGTCTCGACCCCTGGCGCGTGCAATATTTCGCCGATCATCCGACCCCGGAAGGGGTCATCATCCCGATCGACGACGCGAGCGCCTGGCAACTCTATCCCGCCCATCGCTGGGTCTACAACAAGCTCCTCATCTGCGAGACGCAAGGCCTGCCGCACGGGCCGCACGGCACGCTGCCGGAGAGCTATCCGGTGTTCTCCAAGCCGATCTACAACATGAAGGGCATGGGCATGGGCGGACGCCTCGTCGAGCGCGAGGAGGAGTATCTGGCGGCGCACGAGCCCGGCCATATGTGGATGCCCTTTCTCACCGGCCCGCACGTCTCGAGCGATGCGGCCCTCCTCGACGGCACCCCCGTTTGGTGGCGCCACACCACGGGAAAGCCCGGCCCCGAAGGCACCTTCGATTATTGGACCGTGCATGCCGAGCCCGATGCGGCGCTGGAGAGCTATCTTAGCACCTGGGTCGGGCGCCATCTCGGCGGTTTCACCGGCGTCGTCAATTTCGAGACGATCGGCGGGCGCATCATCGAGTGCCACCTGCGCATGGCCGAGCAGTGGCTCGACCTCAACGGGCCCGGCTGGCTCGCCGCGGTCATCGAGCTCTATGCGCGGAAGCGTTGGCGCTTCGCGGATGAGCGGAGCGAGGGCTTCAGCGTCGTGCTGTTCGGCTGCCATGGCGTGCGCTGGTCGATCGATCGCGCGGCGGTCGACCGTCTCCTCGAGCGTCCCGCCATCTCCTCGATCCAGATCACCTTCGAGGAAGAGGATGACCCGGAGGAATACGCCATGCCGCCGGGCGGCTTCCGGCTCGCCATCGTCAATTGCTGGGATTTGGCCGAGGGCCGTGCCGTGCGCGAGGCCTTGAGCCGGCTTTTCGTCGCCCGAGAGGCAAAGATGGAGAGCCCGGCGGAATCCCCGTAGCTTCAGCCCAGACGACGCGGTCGCGGCCTTCCCCTGCCGCCGTGGGCTGGGGCATTCACACAAATCCGAAGATCGCCGGCAACTCGCGGTGTTGCGCTGCGCAAAGGCGCCTCGGACAGGGTGCGGTAGGTCCTTCGAGACGCTCGCTGCGCTCGCTCCTCAGGATGAGGTTAAGTCATTCTGCCACGCACAAATTTGCCTCATCCTGAGGAGGGCCGAAGGCCCGTCTCGAAGGACCCACGGCGCTGCCGCAAGCGTTCTCGAGATGCGTGAATACCATAGCGCCGTGCGGACGGCATGGCCGATGCGGAAGAGCGGCCCGTCTTCGCTGGCCGCCGCGCGCGCTCAGTTGCCGGGGCCGCGGGCGATGGGCCAGATCGCCTCGACCCGCTCGCCGCGATAGCCGACATACCAGTCGTAGAGGTTGACGGTTGGATCGCAATGGCCGGGGATGAGGCGCAGCTTCTGGCCGACGGCGAGCGGGCGATTGCTCTCTCTGAGCCGCAGCACGCCGTGCTCGTCGGACGCGCGCACGTATTCCGCGTCCTCGCAACCCAAGAGCCGCGGCATGCCGGAATCGACGCTCACGGCCTTGAGGCCCGCATCGAGCACCGCGCGCTCGGCGCTGGGCTTGCTCATGACCGTGGCATAGACGAAGAGCGCGTGCTCGAACTCGCGGACGGGCGTGCCGTCCGCGGCGAGATTTTTCGCGTAGTCCGCATCCATGAAGACGTAGGAGCCGGCCTGCAGCTCGTTGTAGACGCCGCTCGCGCCCTCGAAGACGTAAGTGCCGGTGCCGGCCCCCGCCACCACCTCGCAGCTCAAGCCGCGGCTCTTGAGGAGTGTTGCGGTCCGCTCGGCCTTGAGGGCGGCCGCAGCGATCGCCGCCCGACGCTCCTCGTAGCCGCGCAGGTGCTGCGCCGATCCGTGATAGGCCTGGAGCCCGCGAAAGCGCAGGCCCGAGGTGCCGGCCACGCGCTCGGCAAGTGCTAAGGCCGGCTCGCCCGGCTCGACGCCGCAGCGATTGGCCCCCACATTGATCTCGACGAGCACGTCGAGCACCACGCCATAGGCCCGCGCGGCGGCGCCGAGGGCGGCGACGTTCTCGGGCTCGTCGACGCAGACCGCGATGCGCGCCTCGCGGGCAAGGGCTGCAAGCCGCTCGAGCTTCTGTTGCCCCACCACCTCGTTCGACACCAGCACGTCCCCGACTCCGCCCGCGACCAGCGCCTCGGCCTCGCTCACCTTCTGGCAGCAGACGCCGACGGCACCGAGAGCGATCTGCTTGCGCGCGATCGTGGGCGACTTGTGGGTCTTGGCGTGGGGCCGGATGCGGACGCCCAATTCGCGGGCACGGTCTCCGAGCCGCCGCAGATTGCGCTCGAGCGCCTCGAGATCGACGAGGAGGGCCGGCGTGTCGACCTCGGCCAGAGGCATGCCGATCTCGGCGGGAGGGCGGGAGGTCATGACGGCGCCTTTATCGTCGCGGGCGTGTCCTGCTTGGCTGGCCAAGCAGGTAGCCGATGTCGCGCGGCGTTGCAATGCCGCGCCGTTCTCTTATGGCGCTTTTCTCGCGGCAGGCCATGCGGCAGGGGTCACGCGCGCCTCGCCGACCTTGCGCTCGCCGGTGCTGGAAAGACGGACCGACAACATGTCATAAGCATCCGCAAGCCTGAGGAGCTCGGCTTGGAGCGGGTCGCGGCGCGCGAGCCGGGCGAAGCGCCGACAGCTCTCGGCCTGCGATCTCGCTGCCTCGGCATGGTGCTTCATGGTGTCCTCCACCACGTCTCGAGGCCGCCACGCTGTCATAATCGCCAGACGGGTGCCTTGATGTAGATCAGGGCCGCGGAGGAAGACGGTTTTGAACTTTCCTGAAGCGCGCTTCGCCATTTATTTCACGCCCCGAAAATGGTCGGCACTCGCTCGCTTCGGCAAGGCCTGGCTCGGGCGCGACGCGGCGACGGGGGAGGCCGTGCCGCGCTTGCCGCTCGCCGGCTTCCCTGCCGCGCGGCTCGAGGCCATGACCGCCGAGCCCGCCCATTACGGCTGGCACGCCACCTTGAAGCCGCCCTTCCGGCTGGCGCGGGGCACTACGCTCGGCGAGCTCGTGGCCTACGCGATGGGCTTCTCCGCGGCGCGGCTGCCCTTCGAGATCCCCGCACTCGAGCTCGCCAGTCTCGGCGGCTTCCTGGCACTGGTGCCGAGCTCAACCCCGCCTTTGCTCTGCGGCCTTGCCGAGGACTGCGTGCGCGCCTTCGACGGCTTTCGGGCGCGGCCCGACAAGGCGGCGAGCGCGCGCCGCGGCCTACGGCCGCTCTCGCCGCGGCAGCGGGTGCTGCTCGCGCGCTGGGGCTACGCTTACGTGATGGAGGAGTTCCGCTTCCACATGACGCTCACGGCGCGGCTCGGCGCGGAAGAGCGCGCGCGCCTGAAGACGGCGCTCGAGCCCCGGCTGGCCCGCCTGCTCGCTCGGCCCGTTGCGGTGGACGCCGTTTCCATCTTCGTCGAGCCGGGTCCCGGCGAGCCTTTCCGCGAGCTGCGCCGTTTCCCCTTCGAGGCGGCGGGATGAGCGCAGGCAAAGGTTCTCGCGAAAGCGCATATGGGTTATAAGGAAGGCGGGCGGCGGGCGCCTTCGCGGAGCTTTTAGATAGCCAGACAAGCGATCGGGAGGAGGCATGGCGCGCAGGCTCAAGCTCACCATCGGCAAGGTCGTGCTCATCGCCGAGCTGTTCGAGACGCCGACGGCGGAGGCGCTTTATGCCAAGGCGCCGTTCGCCTCGCGCGCCGAGCGCTGGGGCGAAGAGGTCTATTTTGCGACACCCGCCTCGGTCCGCCGCGAGGCGCGCGCGCGCGAGGTGGTCCAGCCCGGCGAGCTCGCCTTCTGGGTCGAGGGCAACTCCATCGCCATCGGCTTCGGCCGCACCCCGATCTCGCGCGGCGACGAGATCCGCCTGGC
>DATEQI010000064.1:0-6293 GCA_035272805.1 Alphaproteobacteria bacterium
ACGCGCTGCTGACGCCCACCGCCGGGCGCATGTACAAGATCGCGCAAGTGCTCGCCGACCCCGTCAAGCTCAACAACGATCTCGGCTACTACACCAACTTCATGAACCTGCTCGATCTCTCGGCCGTCGCGGTGCCGGCCGGCTTCGAGGCGAGCGGGCTCCCCTTCGGCGTGACGCTTGCCGCACCCGCTTGGCGCGACGATGCGCTGCTCGCGATCGGCGAGGCGCTGCATCGGGCGCAAAAGCTTCAACTCGGCGGGACGCGCCACGCGCTGCCGCCGAGCAGCACAGGTGCCGCAGCCGGAAGCGGCAGGCTGCGCGATGGGATGGTGCGCCTCGCGGTGTGCGGGGCCCACATGTCGGGACTGCCGCTCAACCATCAGCTGGTCGAGCGCGGCGCTCGCCTCTTGCGCCGTTGCCGCACGGCGGCCCGTTACCGCCTCTATGCGCTCCCCGGCGGCCCGCCCGCGCGGCCCGGCCTCGTCCGTTGCGAGGGCGGCCGCGCGATCGAAGTCGAGGTCTGGCAGCTGCCGAGCGCTTCCCTCGGCACCTTCGTCGCCGACATCCCGCCCCCGCTCGGCATCGGCACGCTCGAGCTCGAGGACGGCGAGCAGGTCAAGGGCTTCATCTGCGAGGCCTATGCGGCGGAGGGAGCCGAGGACATCACCGAGCTGGCAAGCTGGCGGCGCTACCTCGCGGCGCTGAGCCGGCAACAATGAAGCCTCCGGGAGGCCGCACCCGCACACGGGAGATGAGCATGACAATGGTCAAAGCCGAGCCCTACGCCTTCACGCTCGCGCCCGAGAGTGCGGCACTCCTCATCATCGACATGCAGCGCGATTTCGTCGACCCCGGCGGCTTCGGCGAGGCGCTCGGCAACGACGTGTCGTTGCTGCGCAAGGCGATCCCGGCCACGAAGCGCGTGCTGCAGGCGGCGCGCAAGGCAGGCCTCCTCGTCATCCACACGCGCGAGGGCCATCGCCCCGACCTCTCCGACTTGCCGCCCGCGAAGAAGGCACGGGGCAGGCTCAAATGCGGCATCGGCGACAAGGGCCCGATGGGCCGCATCCTGGTGCGCGGCGAGTACGGGCACGACATCATCGACGAGCTCAAGCCCAAGGCCGGGGAGCCCATCGTCGACAAGCCCGGCAAGGGCGCCTTCTATGCGACCGATCTCGACGCCATGCTCAAGAGCCGCGGCATCAAGCAGCTCGTCGTCTGCGGCGTCACCACCGAGGTGTGCGTCAACACCACCGTGCGCGAGGCGAACGATCGCGGCTACGACTGTCTCGTGCTCGAGGACTGCGTGGCGTCCTATTTTCCCGAGTTCCAGGAATACGCGCTCAAGATGATCAAGGCCCAGGGCGGCATCTTCGGCTGGGTCGGCCGCTCCGAGAGCCTGCTGCAAGCACTCGCGAGACTCGAGGCGAAGCCGCAGAGGAAAATGAGAGAGAAGAAGACGGCGAAGAAGAGGGGGGAGCCCGCAAGCGCAAGAGCGTAGGAAGGGCAATGGAGCAACTCACGAGAGGGGGACAGCAATGACGGCACAACAGAGTACGGCGGCCCCGGTGCGCTGGTGGGTACCGGGAGATTGGAATGCGTTCTTCGGCCTCTTCACCAACGTGGTTCTCAACGTCATCGTGCTCACCGGGCTTTGCCTGGGCGTGGTCAAGCTGCCCGAGGGCATCGTCTTCGGCCGCATCCTTCCGGCCCTTGGAATAGCGCTTCCGATCGGCAATCTCTATTACGCCTATCTCGCCTATCGGCTCGCGAAGGCCGAGCGGCGCAGCGACGTGGCCGCGATGCCCTACGGGCCGAGCGTGCCGCACATGTTCATCGTCGTCTTCGTGGTCATGCTTCCGGTCTATCTCAAGACCAACAACGCGCTCCTTGCCTGGGAGGCCGGCCTCGCCTGGGCCTTCATCATCGGAGTCATCGTGCTGATCGGCGCCTTCGTAGGACCGACCATCCGCAAGTTCACCCCGCGCGCGGCCATGCTCGGAACGCTCGCCGGCATCTCCATCGCCTTCATCTCGATGCGGCCCGCCTTCCAGATGTGGGAGATTCCCTGGATCGCCTTCGTCTCGCTCGCCATCGTGCTGGTGAGCTGGACCGCCAACGTGCGGCTCCCCTTCGGCATTCCGGGCGGGCTCGCCGCCGTCATCGTCGGCACCGTGATCGGCTGGGTCGTCGTGGCGCTTGGCTGGAGCGACGTGCTCAAGTCGGCAGAAGTATCCGCCTCGCTCGCGCAGTTCGGCCTGCATCTGCCCTGGCCGAGCGGCGAGGTCTTCCGCGGCCTCTCCGAGGCGGCTCCTCTCCTCGTCACCGCCATTCCGCTCGGCATCTACAATTTCACCGAGGGCATGAACAATGTCGAGAGTGCGTCTGCCGCCGGCGACAGCTACAACCTCCGCCATATCCTGCTTGCCGACGGCATCGGCGCGGTGGTGGGCTCGCTCCTCGGCAGCCCCTTCCCGCCCGCGGTCTATATCGGCCATCCGGGATGGAAGGCGGTCGGCGGGCGCATCGGCTACTCGCTCGCCACGGGTATCGTGATCGCGCTCGTCTGCTTCCTCGGCCTGACGGCGTTCCTGCTGGCCGTCGTTCCGCTCGTCGCGATCCTGCCGATCCTCCTTTATATCGGCCTGGTGATCGGCGCGCAGGCGTTCCAGGCGAGCCCGGCCAAGCACGCGCCCGCGGTCGTGCTGGCCATCATCCCGAACATCGCGGCCTGGGGCCAACTCCAGGTCGACGGCGCGCTCAATGCCGCCGGCACCTCGGCGGCCAAGGTCGGCATCGGCAAGATGGCAGGCTCCGGCGTGATCTATCACGGCATGGAGCTCCTGGGCGGAGGTGCCGTGCTCGCCGGCCTTGTGCTGGGTGCTATCGCCGCCTTCATCATCGACCGCGAGTTCAACAAGGCGACGATCTATGCCTTCGCCGGCGCCGTGCTCTCCTATTTCGGCTTCATCCACGGCTTGCAGCTGCAATTCGGCGCCTCGCCGGAGGTGGCCCTCGGCTACCTCCTGCTCGGCCTCATCTGCTACGGGCTCGGCATGCGCGAGGCGAAGACCACGTAATGCACGGAATCCTACAAATGGCTCCCTTCCGTACCTCGGTTCGTCGTTGCGAGGAGGCGAAGCCGACGAAGCAACCCAGGATCCCTTGCCAGGACCTGGATTGCTTCGCCTTCGGCTCGCAATGACGAGGTTGCAGGCACGCGTCCTCAGCGGTTGGCGTCGCTCCAATCGTTGACGAAGTTCTTGACGGCGCGCTCGGCCGCGTCCCTGACTTGCGCCGCGAACGAGCCGGCGTCGCCCTTGAGGTAATAATACTCGTCCCAAATCTCGGCGTTGCCGTTGAAAGGCACGCCCGAATGGGCGATGCGCGCCCCTCTCAGCGGGGCGCTGAGCCCGACGTGGACGAAGGCCATGCAGGCGTCCTCCATCTTCGCCGGATAGATCGTCATGTGAAAGAGCGGGATCGCATAGCTGCGATCGTGCACGCGCTGCAGCTCCTCTCTTTTTCTCAGCCATGCCTGCCATTCCCCCTCTCCGGCGGAAACGGGCGGAGGCGGCGCTTGCGCTTGGCTCGCGGCCTCCTTCTTGAGCCGCGCACGCTCTGCTGCGAGCTCGTACCAGCGTAAACGCGACTGGCTGCCGTAGAATTTGATCGTCGACAAGACATCCTTGAGGTCGACGGCACAGTCCTTGGCGCGATTGTCGCTCACCTCCGCGACGTAGGCGACGGCCTCGATCTTCGCGAGAAGGGATCCGCTTTCCGCCCACGCCGCGACCGGGCCGAGCAAGAGCGCCAGTGCCAGCGCCAGAGTCAAGCGGCGCATGTCCGTTTCCCAACAAGAGAGGCCATGGTGTTGCCGCCCGTCAATCTAGGCCTTTTTTCGCGCGAGCTCGGCCTGGTGGCAGGCCACGAACTCCGCGAGGCTCGCGACCTCGAAATCGGGGCGCATCGCCGCCGCGGCGACGCGCGGTGCCGGAGTGGCGCCCCAGCCTTGTTGTCCCTTGCGGCGGTTGATCCACATCGTAGCTAAGCCGAGGGATTTGGCGGGCACGATGTCGTGGAAGATGCTCTGCGCGGTGTGCAGCACCTGGCGCTTTTCCACGCCGAGCGCCTGCTTGATGTCGGCCAGCGCATGCTCGAAGTTGCGCAAATTCGGCTTATACGAGCCCACGTCCTCGGCGGTGATGACGCGGTCGAAGGCGACGCCCAGCTTCTCGCGGCTTTTCGCGAACGAGGCGCGGTCGACGTTCGAGATGATCACGAGCTTGTAGTAGCGCTTCAAATACTGGAGCGAGGTAGTGCTGTCCGCAAACGCGGGCCAGCGCCCGACCGAGCCGCCGAATGCCGCCGCTTCCTCGGCGTCGAGTGTCAGCGACCAGCGCCCGGCAAGCCGCCGCAGGACGTCGGCGAGAAGCTCGCGGTAAAGCTTCTTCGGCGTCTCCGCTTCGCAGCCCGCCTCGCTCTCGCCGAAGGCCGCGAGCAAGGCATCGTCGGCAACCTCGATGCCGTGCCGCTCGGCCCACGGCTTGAGCTCGGCGAGGATGCCGCGCTCCCAGTCGATCAGCGTGCCGTAGCAATCGAAAGTGAGCGTGGTGAAATCGGTGAGATGTGGCATCTTGCCTCGCTCCTCGTCGCCGGCTGCAACCTTGGCAACTGCGGCGCCGGGTATTGTCCCTCCCCTCCCGGGAAGAGGCAAGGGAAGCAGAGGCGGCCTGCTTCGGGGTGCGTAGGCGCTACGCGGCCCGCCGACTGGCTCAGGGAGGTGCGCAACCTCGGTCAGATTCCGGATGCGCTCGGGCGCGGCGGCTTCAGTGCCGCCGAGGTCGACAAGATAACGCATGGCAATTGGCTGCGGGTTTATGACGCCGTGTTCGAGGTCTAGCGATTGAACTCGAACAGGTCGAACAGGTCGCAGATCGCAGGGCCGTTGACGGGCACATAGGGATTGCCGTTTTCGGCCACCGGGTTCGGCAGATTGTCGCGGCTGCGCTTGCTCAGCGGCGGAAGCCGCCAATTGCGCTCGATGAACTTCACGAACGAGGCGTGGTCGCAATAGCTGTGGACCACGCGCCCGCCCGTGGAGAAGGGCGACACGGCGATGAAGGGAATGCGCGGCCCGTCCCCTTGGAAATCGAGCGGCTGGAGGTAGCCCGAATCGTAGTAGCCGCCGCCTTCATCGAAGGTGACGAAGATGGCGCTCGTGGCAAAGAGCGCGGGCCGCGCCCGCATCTTTTCGATGATCCGCTTGGCGAGGGCCTCGAAGAGATCGAGCTTCGAGGTTGCGGGATGGCCGTCGAGCAGTTCGTCGGGCTTGACGTAGGAAACCGCCGGCAGCGTGCCGCGCGCGATGTCGTCATAGAGGTCTTCAATGTCCTTGAGATGGCCGGCCCGCATCGCCGGGTCCGCCATGATGGACGATGAAAATTGGAAGGGGTTGCAGGGCGCGCAGTAGTTGTTGCGCTGGCCGGCAACGGCGCGATCGAACATTCCGCCGTAATAGCGCCAGGAAATGCTCCTCTCCGAGAGCGCGTCGCCGATCGTCCGCACGCTCGAAGGCGGAACGACGTTCCTGCCTTGATTGAGCGAGCCGTCCGCGTTGTAGCCGGGCATGAGGTTGTTGATGGCATAGTAATGCTCCGCGGCGCAGTTCGCCTCGACGGCGCGCGGCAGCGACTTGAGGTAGGCCAGGATGGCGGCGACGCCGGGCTGGGACGGATCGGCGCAATTGCTGTACCAGCCGTCCTGCACATATTGGTTGACGGTGCGCGGTCTCGGATCGGGGTTGGCGATCATCGCGGCCGGCGGGATCGCGGGACTGCCGTGCCCATCGCTGTAGAAGAGGTCGTCGGCGATCGCGAGGTAGAAGTGCTCGACCATGGTGCCGCCCATCTGCGCCTGGTGGTAGTTGTCGCTCATCGTATATTCGCCGGCGAGCCGCTTGAGATAGGGAGCGTCGCCGTCATTGACATCGTAGAAAGCGGAGGGCGTGCCGCCGCCGTGGCTCCTCGCCGCCTCGGTCGTGGCGACGAAGGCATAGAGGTCGCTCAGGCAGCCGCTGGGATTTTCCTTGGTGGCGTGCGCGGCGCTGCAGTCGGACTGCTGCCACATCTGAAAGAAGCGGTGGACCGTATCGCCGGTATAGGAATCGTAAGGCAGCATCGAGCCGGTCAGCCGGAACGGCCCGTCGGGTAGAGCCAACGCGTTGGCGACCCGCAGATCGACCCCGTACCTGCTGCGAAAGGCGGTGGCTCCCGTGGTGAGGAGGAAGCGCT
>DATEQI010000065.1:0-12725 GCA_035272805.1 Alphaproteobacteria bacterium
CGTGAGCGTGCCGAGCTTCGGCTTCGGGGGCTTTGGACATGGGAGCGACCACGGCGGGAGCAAGGGCGACAAACGTTGACTCCGTGCCCGCCAATTTCAAAGTGAGGCAGTACCGGGAGCGTAACATGAAACGCGCTGATCCAGCGTCGGCGCTCACTATACCAATCACTGGATTCATGCGTGCGAGGCTGTTGGCTGTCACAAACAGGCTCGCTGTCCTCTCATTTGCCGTCGTTGCCGCCGGCATGTTCAGCCAACACGTATTCGCGCAAAACCCGTGCGATTGCTGGATTGATGCGAAGACCGGTTTACCTGTCCCGACTGTGCCAACGAACTTGTACCACGGCGATTACGATGCCGTCGGCCAAGGTGTGACTAGCACCGTCACTTCGCGATCAGGCCAAAATTTTGCTCGGGGGCCGGACGGGACGTGGGTCGATGCCAAAACCGGGCAATGCGTCCCGACTGTGCCAACGAACTTGTACCACGGCGATTACGATGCCGTCGGCCAAGGTGTGACTAGCACTGTCACTTCGCGATCAGGCCAAAATTTTGCTCGGGTTCCTTGCCCGCCACCATCAACGCCCGCGACCGCTGCCCCTCCGGGCGGAACGCAGCCCCAGACTGGATCGCCAGACGCGCCGCCCGCCACCCCGGTGCAGCAAGAGCCGCAGCCCAGCGGCGGCGTGAGCGTGCCGAGCTTCGGCTTCGGTGGCTTTGGACATGGGAGCGACCGCGGCGGGAGCAAGGGCGACAAACGTTGACTCCGTGCCCGCTAATTTCAAAGTGAGGCACCACTCGATGCGAAGGCAAACCGCCGGAAAGGCCGTTCACCCGCCGAGGAAGGCCTTGCGCACCTCCGCGCTCTCGGCGAGCACAGCACTGGCCCCCTCGCGCACGACGCGGCCGACCTCGAGCAGATAGGCGCGGCCGGCCACCGCGAGCGCCTTGGCCGCGTTCTGCTCGGCGAGCAGCACCGCGGTCCCCGCCTTGGCGATCTCGCGTACCTTCTCGAGGAGCTCGTCCGCCAGGATGGGGGAAAGGCCGAGCGAAGGCTCGTCGAGGAGGAGAAGACGAGGTTGGCCCATGAGCGCGCGGCCGAGTGCCAACATCTGCTGCTGCCCGCCCGAGAGCTGCCAGGCGCGCGCATCCGCCCGCGCCGCAAGTGCCGGGAAGACGGCGAGGACTGCGTCCAAGCGGCGGCGTCGCGTGGTCTTGTCGACGCGGGCGGCGACCTCGAGGTTCTCGCGCACGCTGAGGCCGGGAAAGACGCGCCGGCCCTCGGGGCAGTAGCCGAGCCCGAGGCGCGCGCGCGCTAGGGTGGAGAGGTGCCGGAGATCAACTCCGGCAAAGCGCATGCGGCCGGCACTCGGTGCCACGAGACCCATCACCGCCTTCACCAGCGTCGACTTGCCCGCGCCATTGGCGCCAAGCAGCGCCACCGCCTCGCCTTGAGCGACCGTGAGCGTTACCTCCTCGAGTGCCGCAATGCCGCCATAGGCGACCGAGAGGCCTTGCAGGACGAGGAGCGGCTCGCTCATTCCCGCACTCCCGCCCAAGCCGTGCGGCCGAGATAGGCCTCGATCACACGCGGATGGCCGCGGATCTCCGCCGGCTTCCCCTCGGCGATGAGACGGCCGTCGTCGAGACAGATCATGCGCTCGGCAAGCGGCATCAGGAACGGCATGTTGTGCTCGATGATGAGGAGGGTGAGGCCGCCTTGGGCGAGACGCTGGAGGCGCCCCCTCAAATCGGCGGCCTCGCCCGTGCCGAGCCCGGCCGCCGGCTCATCGAGGATGAGAAGCCGCGGCTCGAGTGCCAAGGCCCGCGCGATCTCGACCCGGCGCTTGATCCCGTGCGGCAGCTCGCCACAGCGGCGCTCGGCAAAGGCGGCGATGCCAAGGGCATCGAGGAGCGCCATGGCATGGCCGCGCGCACGCGCGAGATGCGCGCAGCGCCACCCGGACGCAAGTGCCGAGGCGAGGCCCGTGCCCTCGAGTGCAGCACGTCCGAGGGCCACGCTGTCGAGGGCCGTCATCTCGGGGACGAGACTGGTGCTTTGGAAGCTGCGCGCGAGGCCGAGCCGCGCCCGGCGGTAGGCGGCGGTATCCGTGATGTCTTGGCCGGCGAAGCGGATGCGGCCTGCGCTCGGCCGATAGAGCCCGCTCACCACGTTGACGAGCGTGGTCTTGCCCGAGCCGTTGGGCCCGATGAGGCCCAGGAGCTCGCCCGGCCGCACGCTGAAAGTGATGCCGTCCAAGGCCCTCAATCCGCCAAAGGCGATGGCGAGCCCCTCGACCTCGAGGAGAGGAGCGCCCCCGCTGCCTGCGTGGGCGCGCAGTGTTGTCATGCGCGGCGCGGGAGGCTCGGGCGGGAGCTCGGGGAGGAGGCGCGCGCGCAGGCGCTCGACGGCGCCGATCACTCCCCACGGTGCGACGATGATGACGACGAGCAATGCCGCTCCGTAGGCGATGAGATAGGAATTGTCGAGGACGCGGAACCACTCGGGCAGATGGACGAGGAGTACCGCACCCAGAATAGCGCCCGAGACGCGCGCCGAGCCGCCGATGACCGCCATGGCGAGGCAGGTCACCATGACGGGGAATTCGAGCACGCCGGGCGAGATCACGCCGACGCTGTGGGCGTAGAGCGCCCCCGCGGCACCGGCATAGAGGGCTGAGAAGAGGAAGGCGGCGAGGCGCAGCCGTGCTCGGTCGATGCCGAGTGCTGTGGCGGCGATGTCGTTCTCGCGCATGAGGTGGAACATGCGGCCATAGAGCCCGCGCATGAGGTGCCAGGCGAGAAAGGCACCCGCGGCCGCGAAGAGCCACACGACGAGCATGAGGGGCCAGCCGTCCGGCACGCGCGCGCCGAAGACGGCGATTGGGGGGATGCCCGCGATGCCGTTGGCCCCCCCCGTGAGGCCCTGCCAATTGACCGCGGCAAGGAGGGCCACCTGCGCCACGCCGAGGGTCGCAAGCGCCAGATAGTGGCTCTCGAGCCGCAGCACGGGCAAGGCCACGACCGCGGCGAGGGCGACGGGGGCTGCGAGCGAGAGGGGGAAGCTCAGAAGAAAGCTCCAGCCGAGCCGGCTCGCGAGGATGGCGCTCACATAGGCGCCGATGCCGAAGAAGCAGCCCTGTGCCAACGAGAGCGCTCCGGCATAGCCGAAGATGAGCTGATAGCCGATCGCCAAGAGCGCATAGATGCCCGCGAGGGTCGCCAGGCGGAAGCTGTAGGCATTGCCGAGGATGAGCGGATAGGCCGCAAGTGCCACGGCAAGTGCGGCGAGCGGGAGCCGGATGCCCGTCGAGATCCAGCCCCGCATCAGACGCGCCTCCCGATCGCCTCGCCGAAGAGGCCCTTGGGCCTCAAGAGGAGCACGGCGAGAAGCACGGCATAAAGGAGTGCCGTCGCCGTCGTGTAGGAGGCATAGGCCGAGACGATGACCTGGAAGAGGGCGATCAAGAGGGCCGCGAGCACGGCGCCCGGCAGGCTGCCCCAGCCGCCGATGACGACCGCCATATAGGCGCTGACGATGAGCTCGTTGCCGCGCGTGGGCTCGACGAAATAGCGGTTGGCCAACAAGAGGCCCGCCGCCCCCGCTAACGCCGCGGCGAGCATGAAGGTGAGCGCGATCATGCGCAGCGTCGGAATGCCGAGCGCCTCGGCGGTCTCGCGGTCCTGGGCCGTGGCGCGCAGCGAGCGGCCGAGCTGGGTGCGCGCGAAGAGAAGATGCTGCGCCAGCACGAGGGCCGCCGCCACCGCGACGATGGCAAGCGACTGCCGGCCGATCGAGAGGCCGCCCAGGTGATAGAGGTGCTCGCCGAGAAGGGCGGGCGCCTTGCGCGGGGCCGCGCCGAAGATCGCGTTCGCCGCATTCTGCAGGATGACGCCGAGGGCTATGGTGCTGATGAAGACGGCCGTGGGCGGCCGGCGCATGAGCGGGAAATAGGCGAGCCCCGAGAAGACGAGCCCGAGGGCCGCCATGAGCAAGAGCACGAGCGGAAGTAGGGCGAGGCCCGGAAGCGGAAGCGCTTGGGCGAGCGCCACCGCCGCGAAGCCTCCCGCCATCACCAGATCGCCGGCCGCGAAATTGACCGCCCCGGTCGCGTTGAGCACAAGCACGAAGCCGAGCGCCACCAGCGCATAGGCGGCACCAAGGGAAACTCCGTCGATGACGAGCTGCAGCAGTTCCACGGGGTTATTCTAACGTATTCCCCCCACCCTCCCACGGCCTTCGCTAGTCGATGCACACATCTCCCGATGCTTGCAAAACCAGCGGGGTCCTTCGTGACGCGACCCTTCGGGTCGCTCCTCAGGATGAGGAGATTTGTGTGTGGCAGTAAGACTTTATCTCATCCTGAGGAGCGCGCGGAGCGCGCGTCTCGAAGGACGCACCGGAGCCGGTCCGAGGCGCTCGCACATAGCGCATGAAGCTGTTTTTCGTTGCTTCCGCGGATTTGGTCGCAAAGTTCGCCAATCGTCACGGCAGAGCGTCGAGATTGCCGTAGTGCTTGACCACCTTGGGCGTGCGCGTCTTGCCGTCGTAGCAGACGATTTCCGCCGAATGCGCCATGTTTCCCTTGCCGTCCGAGCGGTAGGTCATGGCGAGCCCCTCATAGCTGCGGCTCGCGAGATAGTCGCGCACCTGGGCGGGCGTGTCGGCACCCTCGGCGATCGCCTGCTCGACCATCGCCACACCGTCGTACTGGGCGAGCGCGTAGGCGTCGGGATCGCTGCCGAACGCGGCGCGATAATGCTCGAGCCAAATCCTGAGCGCAGCCGTCTCGGCCGAGACGGGGGAGGAACCGGTCTCCGCGCACACGTCTTTCAGATCCTCGGGCTCGACGAGTGCCGCGGTCGAGGGCTGGTGCATGGCCGAGCCTGCGACGATGGGGAGGCCAAGGCCCATCCGCGCCACCTGCTGGACGAGAAGTGCCGTCGGTCCCGCGTGGAGCTGCAGGATGAGCACGTCGGGATCAGCCGCCTTCGCCTTGCTGAGGACGGGAAGCATGTCCTTCACCGTGACGTCGAGCCCTTCCTCGAACACGAGGGGTGCGCCGAGCTTCTCGAGGGCCGGGCGCAGTACCGACGCGCCGCTTTGGCCGTAGGCGGTCGTCTGATAGATGAGCGCCGGCCGCTTGCGGCCGAGCTCCTCGACGGCATAGCGGGCCTGCGCCAGCTTGACCAGATTGTCGGCGGGGAAGAAGCGGAAAACATAGGGATTGCCCAGCTCGGTGACTTTGGCCGTGCCGGAGACGGTGAGGAGCGGCAGCTTGTAACGCTCGGCAAGCGGCAGCATGGCGAGGATCTGCGGCCCGAAGATGGAGGCGACGACCGCGATCGGCGTGCCCGACGCGGCGGCCCGCTCGAGCGCGTTCACCGCGACCTCGGGTGTCGTGTCGGTGTCGGCGACCTCGCCCTTAACCGCGACGCCGCGGGGCGCCTCTCTCATCGCGAGGAGCGCGCCGTTGCGCTGGCTCGTGCCTTCGAGCGCCAAAGGCCCCGTGATCGGCACCAGAATGGGGATGTCGGCTTGAGCGGCGCGCGCCGGCCCCGCCGCGACGCACGCGGATGCCGCGAGTGCCGACGCCAAGAGCGTCGGTATGACCAAGCTTGGCACCCGCATCTTCCCGCTCTCCGCGAAGCGAAAGTTGAGCTCAGCCGCTGAGCTGCGCCTCGATTTCACGGGTGACCTCCGCCGCGGTGGGCGACACGCGCGAAGGCCACGCGCCGGCAAGCTCGCCATCCGGACCGATGAGATATTTGTGGAAGTTCCAGCGCGGGACCGCGTCCTCGCCGAGCTCCTCCGCGATCCAGCGGTAGAAGGGGTGTGCCTCCGCGCCGATCACCCTCTCCTTGCCGGCAAGCGGGAAATCGACCGCATAGTTGCTCTCGCAAAAGCTCTTGATCTCGGCCGCGCTCCCCGGCTCCTGCTCGCCGAAGTCATTCGACGGCACGCCGAGCACGACGAGGCCGCGTGCGCGGTATTTGCGCCAGAGCACCTCGAGCTCGCGGTACTGCGGCGTGAAGCCGCATAACGAGGCGGTATTGACCACGAGCACGGGCTTGCCGCGATAGGCCGCAAGGGGCAGCGGCTCGCCGTCGATCGACTGGAAGCTGAATGCATATGCCGACATTGCGGATCGTCCTCCGTCTTCCCTCACCCGTAGCGCTCCTCGCGCCACGGGTCGCCGTGATTGTGATAGCCGCGCACCTCCCAGAAGCCCGGGCGGTCCTCGGCGGCAAGCTCGATGCGCTTCAGCCACTTGGCACTCTTCCAGAAATAGAGCCTGGGAATGACCACGCGCACCGGACCGCCGTGCTCGCGGCTCAAGGGCTCGCCCTCCCAGCTCGTGGCGAGAAGCACGTCGCGGCCTGCGAACTCGGCGAGCGGCACGTTGGTGGTGTAGCCGTCGTAGCTCTCGAAGATGACGTGCCTGGCCTCGGGCTTGGGTCGGGTGAGCGCCAAGACGTGCTTCGCACTCACCCCCTCCCAACGGTTGTCGTAGCGCGACCAGGCGGTCACGCAATGAATGTCGGAGCTCGAGCGGCAACGCGGCAGGGCCGCGAAAGCGTCCCACTCCCAGCTCGCCGGGCTCTCGACCAGGCCGTCGACCGCGAGGCGCCAGCGCGCGGGCGGCAGCATCGGCTGGATGCCGAGATCGAGCACCGGCCAGTTCTTGACCTCGCGCTGGCCGGGCGGCAGGCGCTGCTCCCTCGCATCTCCGCCCTTGCCGGTCAGGAGGCGGCCCTCGCGCGCCCATTTCTCCTTGCTGGCAACGAGCTTCTCCTTAATGCCGGCCAGGAGGCCGGGCCTCTCCTCGCCCATGCGCGCACTCCCAGAAGCGGCCGGGATAACGACGGCCGACGCCTTTACATAGCGCGCTTCCGTACGGGAGCAACAGAGGGCCTTTCGGCTCGACGCCGGGGGGCCGCGCGCATTTTGCTTGACGAGCGTCAAGCCGCCTCCCGATTCTCGTCGTCATGAGGATCGATTTCGGACGCACCGCGAAGGATTATGGCCGGCACCGCATCGGCTTCCCCGAGGCGTTCTTCGAGCGCCTCGCCGGCTTCGCCATCGGACGGCCCGGCCAGCGCGTGCTCGATCTCGGCACCGGAACGGGCACGATCGCGCGCGGGCTGGCGCGCCGCGGCAGCCTGGTGACCGCCCTCGATCCGGCGGCAGCACTCATCGCGGAGGCCAAGCGGCTCGACCGCGAGGCGGGGATCGAGGTCGCCTATCTTCTCGGCCGCGCCGAGGACACGGGTCTCCCCGACGCCAGCTTCGAGGTGGTGACGGCGGGCCAATGCTGGCACTGGTTCGAGCGCAAGCGCGCGGCCAGGGAGACGCGGCGCGTGCTCCTGCCGGGGGGTGCCCTCGTCATTGCGCAGCTCGACTGGCTGCCGCTGCCAGGCAACGTGGTGGAGGCGACCGAGCGGCTCATCCTCGCCCACAACCCCGCCTGGAACCGTGCCGGCGGCAGCGGGCTCTATCCCGCCTGGCTCGGCGATGCCTGGGCCGCCGGCTTCGTGGCACTCGAGACCTTCTCCTTCGATATCAGCATTCCCTACAGCCACGCCGCCTGGCGCGGGCGCATCCGCGCGAGCGGCGGGGTGGCCGCCAGTCTCCCCGCCGCCGCAGTCGCCCGCTTCGACGAGGCGCACGCCACCATGCTGGCGATCGACTACTCCGCGGAGCCCTTGGCCATCCCGCACCGCGTCTGGGCCGTCGTCGCGCGCGCGCCGGGCGCGCCCGAGGCGCGCTGAAGGCAAAATGCGCAGGACGCGCTCCCGCCCGTAGCATCTTGGTTCTGAAATTCACCGCATCAGGAAAATACGTGTCATTGCGAGGCGCCCGAAGGGCAACGAAGCAATCCAGAGGGAGTTTTGCACCACCCACGCTGGATTGCTTCGCTGCGCTCGCAATGACGCTTATCTCCGGGCGAGACCAACTTCCGAATCGCGCCCCTAGAGAATCTTCAGCACGGCTTCGGGCGGGCGGCCGAGGGCGGCCTTGTTGCCGGCGATCACGATGGGCCGCTCGATGAGGATCGGGTGCCTGACCATGGCGGCGATGATCTTCTCCTCCGAAAGCTTGCCATCGTCGAGCCCGGCTGCCTTGTATTCCTTCTCCTTGGTGCGCAGAAGCCGGCGCGCCGGGATGCCCAGGAGCTTGAGGATGCGCTTGAGCTCCGCGGCATCGGGCGGGGTCTTGAGATATTCGATGACGGTCGGACGGATGCCGCGGCCCTCGATGAGCCTCAGCGTCTCGCGCGACTTGCCGCAGCGCGGGTTATGATAGATCGTGACGGCCATTTTGGTACCCTCCGCTTGCGCGGCCAATTCTAGCCGAGCCGACGTAGTGGGTCACGTTCCCCAAGTCCCCATCCTTCGAGACGCGTCGCAAGCGTGACGCTCCTCAGGATGAGGACTTGGAGCTTGGGTTTCACCTCATCCTGAGGAGGCCGCGAAGCGGCCGTCTCGAAGGACGAGGTGAAACCGACCCACTATCCCAGCCGATGCGGATGTGACAGCCGAAGTCCCGCGGCGTATAGTCTCGCGAGGATGCGGAATGCGGTGAGAGAGGGGCGCTCAGCCGGGCGGGGCTTGCTTTTTGGCCTCGTCCTCGTTTTGACACTCGGCGGCGCCGGCGTCGGGCTGCGCGCGGCCGAACCCGCCCCGGCCGGGCCCAGTGCCGCCGGCCAGCCGCAAACGCTCTCGAGCGACGATTTGAAGAGCCTCGTCAAGACGCTCGAGAGCGATGCCGAGCGGCAAAAATTCATCGCCCAGCTCAAGAGCCTGATCGCCGCGCGCGAGGCGACGGGGGCCGCGCCACCAAGTACCGCAGGAAATACCGGTGCCGGGCTCTTCTCCCGGCTCTCGGAGGCGGTGGCAGGCTCGACCGCCGCCCTCGCGGATGCGGCCGCAGCACTCTTCGACCTGCCCGGCCTCATCGGCTGGGTCGAGCGCCAGGCGAGCGATCCGGCGGCGCGCGGCTTATGGATCGAGACGCTCGTCAAGCTCGCGTTCACCCTTGTGCTCGCGGCACTCGGCCAGCACCTCGCCAGCTGGGCGCTCGGCCATGCGCGCCGGGCGCTCGATGCCCGCGGGAGCGGCAACGCGTGGCTGGGTGCTGCCATCCTCCTTGCGCGTATCGTCGTCGATCTCGTGCCGATCGCGGTCTTCGCGGCACTTGCCTACGCCGTGCTTCCCTTCACGAAGCCGGGCCTCTACGCACGCCTGCTGACCCTCGTGATCGTCAACGCGAGCGTCGCCGTGCGCGCGCTCCTGACGCTCGCGCGCAACCTCTTGCTGCCGCCTGCCGCCGCGCCTCGCCTCTTCGCGATGAGCGAGGAGACCGCGAGCTACTGGCTCGTCTGGCTGCGCCGGCTGGCGAGCCTCTCGATCTACGGCTATTTCGCGACCGAGGCGGCACTCCTCCTCGGGCTTACGCGCGCGGGCTATGAGGCGATCGGCAGGGCCATCGGGCTCGCCGTCGCCGCGCTCGTCATCATCCTCGTGCTGCAGAACCGGCACGCGGCCGCGCGCCGCATCCGGGGCGCGCGCCAAGGAGAGGGCGAGGGCAACGCGCTTCAGCTGCTGCGCGCGCGGCTTGCCGACATTTGGCACGTGCTCGCCATCCTCTATGTCGGTGCCGTCTATGTCGTCTGGGCGCTCAGCGTCTCGGGCGGCTTCGAGTTCATCCTGCGCGCCTCGCTGCTCTCGCTTTTCGTGCTGCTCCTCGCGCGCGGCCTTGCGAAGGGCGGCGAGAGCCTGCTGCGGCGCTTCTTCGCGATCGGGGCCGACTTGAAGCGCCGCTTTCCTGCGCTCGAGGCGCGCGCGGACCGCTATCTTCCCATCCTCGTCCAGCTCCTGCGCGCGCTCGTCTGGCTGGCGGCGATTTTGGCCTTACTCGAGGTCTGGGGTCTCGCGTCTTTCGACTGGCTCTCCTCCGACTTCGGCGGCCGCGTGCTCGGCAGCCTCGCCAGCGTGGCACTGACCGTCGTCGTCGCCCTTGCGGTGTGGGAGGCGATCTCGATCATGATCGAGGTCTATCTCGCCCGGCACGCGGCCGAGGGCTCCGAGGCCCACCGGCGCGCGCGGGCGCATACGCTGCTGCCGCTCCTGCACAAGACGCTCTCGATCCTCATCGCCGGCATTGCGGCACTCATCGCACTCTCGGCCCTCAGTATCAATATCGCACCGCTGCTTGCGGGCGTCGGCGTGGCCGGCCTCGCGGTCGGCTTCGGCGCGCAGAGTCTGGTCAAGGACCTGATCACGGGCATCTTCATCGTGATCGAGGACACCATCGCGGTCGGCGACAAGGTGACGGTCGGCGGCAACACCGGCGAGGTCGAGGGGATCTCGCTGCGCTCGCTGCGCCTGCGCGACGACGCCGGCGGCGTGCACACCATCCCGTTCAGCGAGGTCGGCAAGATACTCAACATGACCAAGGACTTCGCTTATGCCGTGTTCAGCATCGGCATCGCCTATCGCGAGGACGTGGACCGCGTCATCGAGGTGGTGAAGGCGCTCGGCGCCGAGCTCGCGGCGGACAGCGCCTACGCCTCCGCCATCCTCGCCCCCCTCGAGATGGAGGGCCTGGACCGCTTCGGCGAGTCCGCCGTGATCATAAGCGCGCGGCTCAAGACGCGCCCCGGCCGGCAATGGGAGGTGACGCGCGAGTTCAACCGCCGCCTCAAGCGCCGCTTCGACGAGCTCGGCATCGAGATGCCCTTCCCGACGCGCACGCTTTTCGTCGAGAACCCCAAGGAGGCCGCGGGCCCGCCCGGGCCGCTCCCTCAGGCCGCGCACGGCGAGCGATGAGGCCATCCTTGAGCCCCGCGCACCAGCCATGATCTTAGCCCCGCCACCGCAGCCGCGCCGCTTCGGCGCCGTCAACTGGATCGGCCTCGCCACGCTCTGCCTCAAGGAGATCCGCCGCTTCGGCAAGGTGCTCTCCCAGACGATCGTTGCCCCGGTGGTGACGACCTTGCTCTTCCTTGCCATCTTCTCGTTGGCGCTCGGCGGGGCGCAGCGGACGGTGGGCGGCATCCCGTTCGCCGAATTCCTCGTTCCCGGCCTCGTCATGATGGCGATCATGCAGAACGCCTTCGCCAACACCTCCTCCTCGATCATCATCTCCAAGATGCAGGGGAACATCGTGGACGTGCTGATGCCGCCCTTGAGCCCGGGCGAGCTCACCCTCGGCTTCGCCGTGGGCGGCATTGCGCGCGGCCTCGTGGTCGGCATCTCGGTCGCGGCGGCGACCGCACTCTTCGTGCCGCTCCACCTGCCGCATTGGGGCTTCGTCCTCTATCACGCGCTCGCGGCGGCGACGCTTCTCTCGCTCCTCGGCATGATTGCCGGCATTTGGGCCGACCGCTTCGACCACATCGCCGCCGTCACCAACTTCGTGGTGACCCCCCTCGCCTTCCTCTCGGGCACCTTCTACTCGATCGAGCGGCTGCCCGCGCTGTGGCAGACCGTGGCCCGCCTCAACCCCTTCTTCTACATGATCGACGGCTTCCGCTACGGCTTCATCGGCAGCGCCGACGGCTCGCTCGCGGCGGGCATCGCCGTCCTCCTCGGCGCCGATCTCGCGCTGGCCTGGGCGTGCCACCGCATGATCGCCACGGGCTACAAGCTGAAGGCGTAAGCGCTGCCATCGTGACAGGGGCCGCTGGCAATGCGAAGGGAAGCCGAGGGGCAGCCCGCCGACTTGACGCGCGCTGCAGCACCTGAGCCGCGTGGCGGCGGGAAATAGGGGAAATAGGCGGAAATAGGGGACCGGAAATAGAGGGCGGAAATAGGGCACAGAGAATTAGGGGACGGACTCCTTTATAACCGATCGGAAAACGATGAGAGGATGAGGGGCAATGCGCCGCCGCGGTGCCTACGCAGCGTGGCGGCGGTGAAGATGGCCAAGCGCCTCGGCGATCACCTCGGCGTGGCGGCTCGCGTGCTGGATGTCGTATCCGACGGGCTCGCCGTCGGGGCCCAGGTCGATCACCACGTCGTCGCTGACGATACGATTGCCGATGGAGGGACCGGGTCTCAGCTTGATGTACAAGCTGTCGGTCGCGGGATCATAATCCAGGTCGGCGCTCATTCTGCAAAATCGCTGTCTTTGAAGACGTTGTGAACCGTCTCTCCGTCGGGAAGCGTGACGACGCGAATATAGGTCTTCAGGCGGGGATTGTAACCCCAGAATCGCACCCGGCCATCGCTTTGCCGCTCCTTGCGAATGGGGTCCGCCAATATCCTTGAAATCTCCGCCGGATCGATCCAGCGCCGATCCGCCTTCGCCATTACGGTCATAGCGAAATATCGCGTCCGCCAGAAGGGCGGCGGCGGCAGACGTTCCGGGTCGGCCATCGGCGAGGCCCCAAAATGGGGGTAAAGCATAGACTATGACGATAGCAACCGCTCAGGGAATCGGCTTAGGCGCAGGTTTCGTGCTCTCCATTGAGCTCTCACGGACGGGCAACGCGATTCTGTGCGAAAGCTCTAAGGATTCAGAACGACAGTTTCAGCCCTCTCCGTGTCAGGATGCTACCATCCCGCCATGCTGATTGACACGCGGCGGGCGGATGCCAATACTCGGCACCTTTCCGCGCGCCTCGGCGCGCCCGCCCTGTCGTCCCAGTGCCGTGGAGGGTAGCGTGATCCCAGCCCTTATGCCGACCTATGCCCGAGCCAACGTCGCCTTCGAGCGC
>DATEQI010000066.1:0-5251 GCA_035272805.1 Alphaproteobacteria bacterium
ACCCGGCAGGCCCGGACGAAATCCACACCATGCTTGGCGAGGTTATTGGCGCTTGGCGAGGTTATTGGCGCGTTTGCGCCCGTTCCACTCAAAATCCATGACGGCGTATCTTAGTAACTACAAAATATCAATATAAATGTAGTTACGACGTGTAATTATATAGGGGCCAGCCCCACCGGCGCGCTGCAAGCACAATAGACGCGGCCGTGGCTCAGCCGCTGGGCTCCCTGCGCCCGCACCAAGACCGCGTCGATTCTGCTTTCCGCTTGCACCTATTGGCTCGGCAGCTTGCCCTGCACGCCCTCCACGTACCAGGCGAGCCCCAGGATCTCCTGGTCGCTCAAGTGCTTGCCCTCGGGGACGCGGAGCTTGTCCTCGTTGTCCTTGATCGGGCCCTGGAAGGGATGGAAGCTGCCGGCGACGATGGCGGCCTTCTTGGCCTCGACGAGGGCGACGACATCCTTGGGGACGGCGGCGTTGAAGGGGGCGAGCCCGACCATGCCGTCCTTGATGCCGCCCCACACGTCGCCGGATTTCCAGGTGCCGCCCAAGACCGCGTCCGCCTCCCGGATGTAGTACTGGCCCCAGTGGTGCGTGGCCGCGGTGAGCTCGGCGTGCGGGCCGTACTTCGCCATGTCGGAGTGGTAGGCGATGGCCCAGACATGCTTCGCCTCGGCGGCCTGCACGACGGCGGTCGAGTCGGTGTGGTGCGTCAGCACGTCGGCCCCTTGCGAGACGAGGGCCTCCGCCGCCTCGCGCTCCTTGCCCGGATCGTACCAGCTGCTCGTCCAGATCACCTTGACCTGGACCTTCGGGTTGACGGCGCGCGCGCCGAGCGTGAAGGCATCGATGCCCTGCACGACCTCGGGGATGGGGAAGGCCGCGACATAGCCGAGCGTGTTCGACTTGGTCATCTTGCCGGCGACCATGCCCGTGAGATAGCGCGCCTCGTAGAAGCGCGCCGAATAGGTCCCCACGTTCGTGTCGCGCTTGTAGCCCGTGGCGTGCTCGAAGATGACATCGGGGAACTGCTTCGCCACCTTGAGGGTCGGGTTCATGAAGCCGAAGGAGGTGGTGAAGATGAGCTTGTTGCCGGCCTGGGTCAGCTCGCGGATGACGCGCTCGGCATCCGCCCCCTCGTTCACGCTTTCGACGAAGCTGGTCTTCACCTTGCCGCCGAGCGCCTTCTCCATCTCCTTGCGGCCCAAGTCGTGCTGGTAGGTCCAGCCCGCGTCCCCGACCGGGCTGACATAGACGAAGGCGATCTTGAGCGGCTCGGCGGCGCGCGTCCCGACGTAGGCCCAAAGCGACAAGGCCGCGGCGGCAAGGGTGGCAATGGCGAGACCCTTCAAGACTCCCGATCGACGCATCTTGCTCTCCCGATGAAAGGTTGCTGTGAACGGCGTGTGAAACGCGAGCCGGATGAGGTGCCGAGTGCGGCCGCGGGCGAACGCGCGCATCAGCGCCACCGCACGACGATCATCATGCCCTCTCTTGCGCCGCGAAGAAAGGCCCGGCTTGCAGGCCCCGCTGAACGCGGCGCCGTGCGGTGCCGCGCTTGCCCGCCGGTGTTGCATGCCGCAAACGGCTCCCTTATGCTCGCATGAATAATCGGGCCGCCGGCCGCCTTCAGGCACGGCGAGACCCACCAAGGGAGGCGACATGATTACCAGGAGACTGATGCTCAAGGCCGCCGGCAGCGGCCTTGTGCTGGCCGAGGGCGCACCCCTCCTCGCCACGGCGGCCTGGGCCGCCGTAGCCGATCCCGCGGCCGAATATCTTCCGGCGGGAACGGTGGCTGAGTCGGTGCTCGAGGCGCTGCCCGGCAAGCGCCCACTCATCAAGCGCACCTACCGGCCGCCCAACTACGAGACGCCGGTCGCGTATTTCAACGAGACCTACACGCCCAACGACGCCTTCTTCGTGCGCTATCACCTCTCCGAGATCCCTGAGGTGGATGCCGCCACCTGGCAGCTCAAGGTGAGCGGGGACGCCGCCGAGCGCCCGCTTGCCGTCACCCTCGCCGAGCTCAAGCGCGATTTCGAGCAGGTCGAGCTCGCGGCCGTCTGCCAATGCTCGGGCAACCGGCGCGGCCTCTCCGATCCGCACGTGCCCGGCGTGGAGTGGGGTTACGGCGCCATGGGAAACGCCAAGTGGAAAGGCGTGCGGCTCAAGGACGTGCTGGCCAAGGCGGGCGTCAAGAAGGAGGCGATCGAGGTCGCCTTTCACGGCGCCGACGGCCCGGTCATGCAGGAGACGCCCAAGTTCCAGAAGAGTCTGCCGCTCTGGAAGGCGCTCGATGAGAACACGATCATCGCCTTCGAGATGAACGGGCAGCCGTTGCCCCACTGGAACGGCTTCCCCGCGCGGCTCATCGCGGCCGGCTGGACGGGCACCTACTGGATGAAGCACCTGACCGATCTCATGGTGATCTCAGAGCCGTTCAAGACCTTCTGGCTGAACACGGCCTACCGTATCCCGACCGGCAAGTTCCCTCTCGTGGACCGCTTCCTCACCCAGGAAGCTCCCGGCTCGACGCCGATCACCGAGATTGTGGTGAACTCTCTCATCACCAACCTGCGCGGGGGCGAAAAAATCCCGGCCGGTCAGCCCTTCACCTTGCGCGGGATCGCCTGGGACGGCGGCTACGGCATCCAGCTCGTCGAGGTCTCGGGCGACGGCGGCAAGAGCTGGCGCACGGCGACCCTCGGCCCCGATCTCGGCCGCTTCGCCTGGCGCCAGTGGTCCTACCCCATGACGCCCGCCAAGGGCAGCCACACGGTCATGGCTAAGGCCACCAACACGGCGGGCGGCACGCAAACCTTCAAGGCGATCTGGAACGGTGCGGGCTACCACCATAATGTGGTCGAGCGCATCGCCTTCCAGGCGGTTTAGGGAGGCCGCCATGCGCATCATTCTCATCGCACTCAGCCTCCTCGCGGCAGCGGCGGCGAGCGCGCAAGCCGGCGAGGACGCCGTCAAGCTCAAGGATGGAGCCGGCAAGCAGGCGGTCGAGGCCAATTGCCTCGGCTGTCACAGCCTCGACTACATCCAGATGAACTCGCCCTTCCTCGACGAGAAAGGCTGGCAGGCCGAGGTCGCCAAGATGGCGAAGGCCTATGGCGCGCCGCTCAACCAGGCGGACATCCCGGCAATCGCCGCCTACCTCGCGCAGAACTACGGCAAGAAGTAGCGGCACCTGCGGCGAGCGCGCCCCTTGGCGATCAGCCCGCGCTCTAGAGCAAGTTCCGGCTGGATGGAATCGGTGCGGCCTTCGAGACGCGCCCTTCGGGCGCTCCTCAGGCTGAGGAGATTCTTTGTGCAATCATGAACCTACCTCATGCTGAGGAGCGGTGCGAAGCACCGCGTCTCGAAGCACGCACTGCGCCTATGCAATCGGAACTTGCTCTAGTGTCCCGATCCGGAAGTTCGTCTCAGCCGGAAATAACCGTCATTGCGAGCGCAGCGAACCCCGGCGTACGCCGGGGCAGAGCACCTGGTGCGAACCCCGGCGTACGCCGGGGCTGGATTGCTTCGGCGCCCTTCGGGCGCCTCGCAATGACGAGTGTCTTCCTGATGTCGTGAATTTCAGAACCAGGACACTAGCGCTGGCCGCAGAGGAACTCGAGCAGGGCGGCATTGAAGGCGTCGGGCCCCTCGATGTTGGGCAGGTGACCCGCAGCCTCGATCACGACGAGACGCGCGCCATCGCCCTCTCCGCTCGAAAGAAACGCGCCGCACACTTTAACAGGATGCACCGTGGACGGAAGAGCACGGGCGTGACCGCCGTCACTGACGCGCCTCCCCTTCCCGCGCTACAAGGCCGCCCATGATCATGGGAGGGAGATCGATGAGCATGCAATCCTTCGAGGCCGCAGCCCGGGCGCCGTTTGCCACCAGGCTCGCTTTCACGCTTTTGAGACCCGAGGTGCTCATCCTTGTGCTCCTCGCCGCCCTTTCGCTCGCCGCAGCGCTCCAGTACCCGGAGCTGATGGCCGAGCTCGCCCTGCTCACCTAGCGTCCTGGTTCTGAAATTCACCACATCAGGAAAACACTTGTCATTGCGAGGCGCCCGAAGGGCGACGAAGCAATCCAGAGGGAGTTTCGCACCACGCGCGCTGGATTGCTTCGCTGCGCTCGCAATGACGGTTATCTCCGGGTGAAACGAAGCTCCGAATCGCGACACTAGCGGGGGCCTTTTCGCGGGCCTTCCAGGCGCCTCTCAGGCCCGCCGGGCCTGGCGATGATCACGCTTTGTTCATAAAGATTCGCTTCCCGTTGGGGCGTTTGCCGGGGTAATAAGGCTCTCGACTCCCGACTCCTGATCCCTTGTCGCGGACGGCGCCGGCCATGCGGGCATAGCTATGGGGTGCGGGTCCGCAACGGTGACACCGCTGAGGGGAGCGAGGCCCGCCTGTGCTGCACTTTGTCATGGTTCTGTCGACACTCGCAGGCTATGCGACCGTGGTCGCCTCGCTGGTCTATTCGGCGATAGCCCTCCTGCGCGTCGCCCTCTTCCGCACCAAGAGCCCGAGCTCCGCCCTCTTCCTGCCGCCGATCACCGTGCTCAAGCCGGTCTGCGGGCTCGAGCCCCGGCTTTACGAGAATCTGCGCTCCTTCTGCGCCCAGGACTATCCCGAATTTCAGATCCTCTTCGGCGTGCGCGATTGCAGCGATCCCGCGATCCCCGTGATCAAGCGTGTGATCGCGGAATTCCCCGCGCGCGGCGCAGCACTGGTCATCGACCCGCACGTGATCGGCAGCAACTACAAGATCAGCAACCTCGCCAACATGATCGGCCGCGCCCACCATGACATCCTGGTGATCTCGGACGCCGACTGCAAGGTGGGCCCGCGCTATCTCGCCGAGGTCGCCGCGGTCTTTGCCGACCCCAAGGTGGGTGCGGTGACCTGCCTCTATCGCGGGGCCCCGCTCGGCAAGCGCCTGCCCGACCGCCTCGGCGCCATGTTCATCAACGAGTGGTTCGTGCCTTCCGTGCTGGTGGCCCTCCTCTCGGAGCCGCTCGAATACTGCTTCGGCGCCACCATGGCCGTGCGCCGCAACGCGCTCGAGGCGATCGGCGGGATGGAGGCGCTTGCCTCCTACCTTGCCGATGACCATATGCTGGGCAGGCTAGTGGCGGGGAGCGGCTACCGGGTGGCGTTGGCGCGGCACATCGTCGAGGTCACCATCAGCGAGCCGAGCCTGAAGTCGCTCTTCCTCCACGAGCTGCGCTGGGCGCGCACGATGC
>DATEQI010000067.1:0-2806 GCA_035272805.1 Alphaproteobacteria bacterium
GAGGTGTTCAACTCCATACACGACTGCCGCACGCTGATCAGCGAGCAGCTCATCGACTACATCCGCACGACCGTGGTGCATGCGGGCGGCATCACCCACCTGCGCCGCATCGCCTCGCTTGCCGATCTTTACAACGTGCGCACCGGAAGCCACGGCGCCACCGACCTCTCGCCCGTTTGCATGGGGGCGGCGCTGCATTTCGACATCTCGGTGCCCAACTTCGGCATCCAGGAGTACATGCGCCACACCGACGAGACGGACGCGGTCTTTCCCCACGCCTATTCCTTCGCGGACGGCTACCTGCATCCAGGCGAGGCGCCCGGCCACGGCGTCGACATCGACGAGACCTTGGCCGCCAAGTTCCCTTACCGGCGCGCCTATTTGCCGGTGAACCGTCTCCTCGACGGCACCATGCACGATTGGTAGGAGACGCCGTGATCGAGGTCCCGCAAACGACCACGGCATGGCGGCACTGGCTCGCCGAGGAGGTGGTGCCCTGGTGGGCTGCTGTTACGACCTCGGAGGGTGAAGGCTATGTCGAGTATCTGACATCGGACGGTGCCGCGGAGCGCAGGCGCGCCAAGACGCCGCTTGTGACCGCGCGCCTCGTCTACGCCTTTTCCCATGCCGCCGTCCTCGGCCTTGGCGACGCAGCACTTCCGGCGGCCGAGCATGGCTTTCGCTTCCTCACGACGGGATGCTGGGACGCAGCCGAAGGCGGCTTCTTTCATGAGCTCGCGGCCGACGGCGCGTCCCTCGATCGCGCCAAGGATCTCTACGATCTTGCCTTCGGCCTCTTCGCCTGCGCCTGGTTCCATCGCGCGACCGGAGCGCGGGCGCCGCTCGCGTGGGCCGAGCGCATCATCGACTTCATGGATGAAGTTCTGCTCGACCGGAACTTCGGCGGCTATCGCGAGCGGCATCTCGAGGGGAGTGCGGATGCGCTGCCGCGCCGGCAGAACCCGCACATGCATCTCCTCGAGGCCTTCCTGGCACTTTACGAGGCGACGGGGGACGCGCTGTGGCGGGTGCGCGCCGAGGCGATGGTCGAGCTCTTCAAGGCGCATTTCTTCGACGAGGCTAGCGGCACGCTCGGCGAATTCTTCGCGGCCGATTGGCGGCCGGCGCCGGGCCGCGCCGGCTCGCTGCGCGAGCCCGGCCACCATTTCGAGTGGGTCTGGCTCCTCCATCATTACGCGCGCCTCACGGGCGACCGCAGCCTCGCCGAGCCGGCAGCACGGCTTTACCGCTTCGCCTGCGTTCGCGGGCTGGAGAGCGAGCCCAATCTCGTACCCGCGGTCTTCGACGAGGTCGACAGCGAGGGCCGCATCTTGGCCGCGACGAAGCTGCTGTGGCCGCAGACCGAGGCGATCCAGGCGCACCTTGCGCGCTGGGAGTTCGCGGGCGACGCGCGCGCGGCCGCGGCGGCCCAAAGCCACGTCGCCATGCTGTTCCGGTACTATCTCGTCGATGGCAAGGCGCGTTGGCGCAATCAGCTGGCGCGCGACGGGAGCGAGCTTTCGCGCGAGCTGCCGGTGCGCGTCTTCTACCACCTCTTTCTCTGCTTCGCCGAGCTCCTGCGGCTCTGGGCCACGCTGCCGGCTCACGCGACCGTCGCTCGCGGTCGAGCCTCCGTAAAGGGCGGAGGGTAAGCCGATGCCGATCCAACCCCTCGTCGCCCAGCGGCTCTACCAGCAGGCGGCCGATCAAATCCGCGAGCTGATCCAGAGAGGCGAGTATGCGCCGGGCGACCGCCTGCCGCCCGAGCGCGAGCTCGCCAAGCGCCTGGGCATTAGCCGGCCGACGGTGCGCGAGGCGATGATCGTGCTCGAGATCGCGGGCGTCATTGCCATCCGCGCGGGAGCCGGCATCTACGTCTCGAGCGCGCCGGCGCGGGAGACGCCGGCTCAATTTCCGGCAGCCGACGCCGGCCCGAGCCCCTTCGATCTGCTCGACGCGCGCCGGCTTCTCGAGTGCGAGCTCGTCGAGCGCGCCGCGCGCGTCGCCACGCGAAGCGAGCTTGCCTCCATCCGGGAGACGATCGAGGAGATGGAGCGCGACATGGCGTCGGGCGGGGACGGCCGCGACGCCGACCGCCGCTTCCACGCGCGCATCGCCGAGGCCGCGCGCAACAGCGTGCTGGCAGGCCTCGTCGACGGCTTGTGGGAAGGCATGTCGACGCCGCTCTTCCATCATTTGAGCGACCACACGGGTCTGCCGCAAAATCAGCAAATGACCGTGCGCGACCATCGGGCGATCTACGACTGCCTGCGCCGCCGCGACGCCCAAGCCGCGCGCGCCGCCATGGCGGCACATCTCTCCCACGTCGAGGCGATCCTTGCCGGCGCCGATGATCTCGCGCGCTCGGCAAGCAAGCGGCGCCGCGCACGCCGCCTCGCTCGTCCTTGCGAGCCCAAGGCGAAGCGATCCGGGTCTTCCGCGAGCTCCTAGTGTCGCGATTCTGAGTTCGTCTTGAGTCGAGAGCACTGTCATTGCGAGCGTAGCGAAGCAATCCAGCGGCGGTGGGAGCGGAAACCTTCTGGATTGCTTCGCCTTCGGCTCGCAATGACGCTCGTTTTCCTGGTCCCACGAAATTCCGAACCAGGACACCAGATTGATTCGATGGCGGCACTGCCTCGCAAAGAGGAGGAAAGCCGCGGCCCCGGAATTGACAGCCTCCTCTCTCAGCCTTAGCGTCGCCGTGGAGGCCCCATGCCGCTCGACCCGCGCGACAAGCTCTTTCACCGCATCGGGGAGCGTAGCGACGAGCTGGTCGAGCTCGCGCGCGAGCTCATTCGCATCCCGA
>DATEQI010000068.1:0-9065 GCA_035272805.1 Alphaproteobacteria bacterium
GAGCTTGGGTTTCACCTCATCCTGAGGAGGCCGCGAAGCGGCCGTCTCGAAGGATGAGGTGAAACCGATGCACTGCCTCCCCCGCGTGCCGATTGCAGCGGGCGGCCGCGTGCGAAAACATTTGAAGGGGACGCGCGGGCCGGGGCATCCTCGGCACATGCGGCCAACGAGGTCACGGCGAGGGGGACGACATGAGACGGATCGGGCATCTTGCGGGCTTTCTGGCGCTTTGCGCGATCGCCGTGCCGAGCGATGCGGTGCTGGCGGCGGAGGCGACCCCCGTTACCATCGGACTGGAGGCGCCGTTCTCCCCGCCGGGCGACCCCGTGCTCGGTCAGCTCATCCGCCGCGGTGCCGAGCTCGGCGTCGAGTACGTCAACACGGTCATGGGCGGCGTGCTCGGCGGACGCAAGGTGGTGCTTGCCATCGAGGACGAGCAGGGGCGGGCGGAGGCCGCCGTCGCCGGCTATCGCCGCCTCGTCTCCGAGAACCACGCGGTGGCGGTCACGGGCTTCGTGCACAGCTCCTCGATCTTAGCTGCCAACGAGATTGCCAAGGAGCTCGGCGTGCCGACGATCGCCACCTACACGGGCGCCGAGGACGTGACCGCGAAGCATTATCCCATCGCCTTCCGCACCCACGCCATCGATCCGATCCGTGCTGCGGTCTGGCTCGACTTCATGACGAAGCGGGGAATGAAGCGCATCTCGATCGTGGCCGAGACGACCGATTTCGGCCTCGGCCTTCTCAAGGAGACCGAGGAGCAGAACAAGACGAAAAATCTCGGGCTCGAGATCCAGGCCGTCACCTTCGATCACAACGTGACCGACCTGACGCCGCAGCTCCTGCAGGTCAAGGCGTTCAAGCCCGATCTCATCGTCAACATCGCGGTCGGCAGCCTGATCGACATCATGATCAATCAGGCGACGACGCTCGAAATCCTGCCGGCCGTACCGATGCTGATCTCCTATGACCAGCCGGTGCGGCCGCAATTCTGGAAGCTGCACCCCACGAACGGCGTCGGCGTCTACTTCATCGTCTATTACTCGCCCAAGCAATCGCTCTCGGCCGCCGGCCAGTGGTTCGCCAAACGCTACGAGGAGACCTACAAGGAGCCGACGGTCTATGCCGGCCTCAACGGCTTCGGCGACGTCATCATCATCGCGCAAGCGGTGGAGCGGGCGAAGAGCACCGATCCCGCCGCGATCATAGAGGCGCTCGAGAGCGGCAAGTTCCAGGGCTGGGCTGCGGCCGAGGTGACGTTTCCGCGCGCCCAAGGGGTCTATTGGCACAACTGGTCGCCGCCGGTCCTCATCCTCCATTACACCAAGGCCGGCCAGGATTGGCGCGAGGCCGAGGTCGCCTACGCGCCACCCGCCTCCGCGGCACCATGAGGGGGTCCGCCGCGCGCCAACGGTCCGGGATTGGCCTTTGCCTCAGACGGCGCCCTCGGCGGTGCGCGCCGGCAGCTCGAGAGCCTCGGCGACGAGCCGGTACGAGCGCTGCCGCGCTTGGGGATCGTGGCAGATCGTCAGGACCAGGATCTCCTCCACGCCGTAGGCTTCGGCCATGGCGAGAATCCCGCTCCGCACCTCGTCGGGCGCGCCGATGATCTGGCCGCGGCGGCTCGCGGCCACGCGAACGCGCTCGGCCTCGCTGTAAGGATAGGCGAGCGCCTCCTCCATGCTCGGGAACGGGCCGTACTCGCCGCGGTCGCGCTTGAGGCGCCAGAGGTCGCGGCTGGCGGCGAGGCGGTCGGCCTCGGCCGCGGTTGCCGCACAGATGACGGAGACGCAGGCGCTCCCCAGCGGCCGGTCGAGCACGGCCGAGGGCCGGAAGGCCTCGCGATAGGCGGCCATGATCTCGGGCCCGCCGCGCACGCTGATGAAATGCGCAAACGAGAAGGCGCAGCCGAAGTGCGCGGCGTAGGCGGCACTCTGGTCGCTCGAGCCGAGGAGCCAGAGCTCCGGCGCGCTCGCGCCGAGGGGATTGGCGCGCACGAGGCCGATGCCGGGGACCTCGAGCTGGCCGCCGCGCACGAGGTGGAAGAGCTCGGCGAGCTGGTTGGGAAAGCGCTCGAGCTCGCCCGCGCTGCCGGCGCGCAAAAGGAGCGTCGTCGCATGATCGCCGCCCGGCGCGCGGCCGATGCCGAGATCGACGCGGCCGGGGTAGAGCGCCTCGAGCACGCGGAAGGTCTCGGCCACCTTGAGCGCGCTGTAATTGGCGAGCATGACGCCGCCCGAGCCGATGCGGATGGCACGCGTCTCCGCACCCAGGCGCGCCAGCAGCACCTCGGGTGCGGTGCCCGCGAAAGCCGGAAGATTGTGGTGCTCGGCGAGCCAGTAGCGGTGATAGCCGAGCGCGTCCGCGAGCCGAGCGAGGGCCAAGGTCTCCGCGACCGCCTCGCGGGGCGTGCCGCCCTCGCGCACCGGCGATTGGTCGAGAACGCCTAAGCGAAGGGCTGCCGCCATCAGGGGGAGAGGCCGAGCAGGCGCTTCAAGCGTGCCCACAGCACGGACCAGAAAAGCGCGCCCGCCCTGAGGGGGGCGACGGGCGCTTCGGCGCTTTCTCCCTTGCGCGCGAGGCTTGCCTCGAGGTTGCGCGCGAACTCGGCGATGAGCCGGGCGGCGAAGTCCCTGACGAGCCCAACGCGGGCGAATTGCGCGAGCGGGCCCTGGAGCTGGTAGTCGAGCGCAAGCTCGACGCGCGTCGCCTCGCCGGAGGCCTCCGGGAGAAGACGATAGGCGACGCGCCCCTTGGCGCGCGAGCCGCCGCGCTCGTCGCTGCCGCCGCCGCGGAGGACTCCGGTCATGCTGGCCGCGTCGCGCTCGATCGCGCCCTTGCCGGCGAAGCTCGCCTTGATCGGCCCGAAGGCGACGCGCATGCGGCCCTCGAGATTGGCGCCGTCGCTCGCCGTGAGCTCGGCACCGGGCATCGCGCGCGCGAGGCGCGGAAGGTCGCCGAGGAGCAGCCATGCCTCTTGCGGGGCGAGGGCTAAGACGAAGCGATCGGCGATGCGCGTCCAGCCCGTCTCGGGCGGCTGGTCCCAGGCCGCGGCGGGCGATGCCGCTGCGGCGGCCGGCACGTCGGGCTTCGCAGCGAAGCTCTCGAACGGCTGAGCGGCCACGGCGGCCGGCGCGGGCACTGCACTCGTCTTGCCGAGGCGCGCCTCGGCCGGCATCTCTCGCAGCACGCGCAGAAGCGCATTCACGATGCCCATGTAGCCGGTGCAGCGGCAGAGATTGCCCGCGAGCTCGGCGCGGATGCGCTTCTCGTCGGCCGTGGCGAGCCGCGTCACGATGTCGCGCGCGGTGATCAGCATGCCCGAGGTGCAAAAGCCGCACTGCAGCGCGTGCTCCTCATGAAACGCCTCGCGCAGCTTGGCCATGACGGGATCGTCCTCGAAGCCCTCGACGGTGCGCACGTCTCTGCCCTCAAGCGCGATCGCGAAGGCAATGCAGGAGCGCGCGGGTGCCTCGTCGATCAGCACCGTGCAGGCGCCGCAGACGCCGTGCTCGCAGCCGAGATGCGTGCCGGTCAGGCGTTGCGCCAGGCGCAGGAAGTCGGCGAGGCTCGTGCGCGGCTCGACCTCGGCCTCGACCGGCCTGCCGTTGAGGGTGAGGGCGATCCTGGTCATGACGCAAGTGCCTGGAGGATCGCGCGGCGCACGGCGGCACTGTGAAGCTGGAGATCGACGGCATCGAGGCCGGGGGCCGCGGTCGCCACCGCCTCGCGCGCGTTCTCGAAAGTCGCAGCACCGCTTCCCTCGCGGGCGACGCGCTCGGCGAGGACCGGCAGCGAGAGCGGCGCTCCGCCGAGTGCGCCCACGACGATGCGGGCGAGTGCCCGCGCCGGATCGAGGACCACGGCGCCGAGCGCATCGGCGAACTCTCCGCTCTTGCGGGCGAGCTTGCAGTAACCCCAGCGCGCTTTAGGGGAGAGCTTGACGAGGGCGATCGCCTCGAGCACGTCGGCGGGACCGAGGGCGGTCGCAAAGGCGCCCCTCATGAAGTCGCGCATGGGCACGGTGCGCCGGCCGGGGGGGCCGAGAATGGTGAGCTCGGCCTCTAGCAGCATGAGGGCCGTGATCCAGTCGGCGGCCGGGTCGGCGTGTGCCAAGCTGCCGCCGATGGTGCCGCGCGTGCGCACGGCGCGATAGGCGATGGTCGAGGCCACCTGGCACATGAGCCGGACGGTGGGCGAGGGGTCGCTGCGGTCCTCGAGCATCGCGTGGGTGACGCCTGAGCCGATGACGAGCTTGGTTCCGCTTTCCCCGATGCGCTTCAAGGACGCGATGCGGCCCACGTCGACGAGGCGGGACGGCATCGCCAGGCGCATGTTGAGCATGGGGCCGAGCGTCTGGCCGCCGGCGAGCACGCGCGCCTCGCCCTCCGCCGCGGCGAGGGCCGCCACCGCCTCCTCGAGGCTCGCCGCCGCCACGTAGTCGAAGGGTGCCGGCTTCACTTGCCCGCTCCCCGAGCAGCCCCTGCCTGCGCCTTCATGAGCGCCTCGATGAGGCGGCGCGGGGTCACCGGGATGTCGCCCAACTCCGCACCCAAATGGCGGATCGCGTCGTTGATGGCGTTCACGATGGCGCCGGGAGGGGCGATGGCCCCGCCTTCGCCGACCCCCTTGATGCCGTGCTCGGTATAGGGCGAGGGTGTTTCCATGTGGAACATGCGCAAGCGCGGCACCTCGGCGGCACCCGGCAGGAGATAGTCGGCCAAGGTCGAGGCGAGCGGCTGGCCGGCGCCGTCATAGGCCATCTCCTCGTAAAGCGCGGTGCCGATGCCCTGTGCCGTGCCGCCGTAGGTCTGGCCCTCGACCACCATCGGGTTCACCAAGGTGCCGCAATCCTCGACGATGACGTAGTCGAGGATCTCGACGCTGCCGATCTCGGGATCGACCGCGACCACGGCCGCGTGCGTGGCATAGCTGAAGGCGCCGCTGTCGACCTTCGGCTTGTAGCCGACGGTGGCCTCGAGCCCGCCCGGGTCCACCTCCTCCGGCAGGTTCTCGGGCCTCAAGTACCATACGTGGGCGACCTCGCGGACCGTGACGTGCCCGCGCGGGCCGTGGACCTCGCCGCGGACGAAGTGCACCTCCTCGGCACGGCATTGCAGAAGGTGTGCCGCGATGCGCTTGATGCGCTCGGCGAGCGTCTGGCAGGAGCGCGACACCGCACCTCCCGCCATCACGATGCTGCGCGAGGCATAGGTTCCGGTCGAATAAGGTGTGAGCGCAGTGTCGCCGTGGACGACCTTGATGTCCGCGGGATCGATGCCGAGGATTTCGTGCGCGATCTGCGCGAGCGTGGTCTCCATGCCTTGTCCGTGCGACTGCACGCCGACGCGGACCTCGAGCCCGCCGTCGGGGGTGAGCCGCACCGCGGCCTGCTCGTAGCCCGGGACGAGCGGAATGCCCCAGGCCGCGAAGACCTTGGTGCCGTGCGCGGTCTGCTCGGTATAGGTCGAGAAACCGATGCCGATGAGCCGCCCGTCCGGCTCCGCGCCCTTCTGCCGCGCGCGCACGGCGGCGAGCCCGATCTTCTCGGCGGCGAGGTCGAGGCTCTTGGCGAAGTCGCCGCTGTCGTAATGCTTCTTCGTCACGTTGTTGTATGGCATCGCCGAGGCGGGCACGAGATTCTCGCGCCGCACCTCCTTGGGCTCGCGCCCGACCGCGCGCGCGATCGCGTCCATGGTGAGCTCGATCGCGAAGCACACGCCGGGGCGCGCCACGCCGCGATAGGGCGTGAAGGGCGGCTTGTTGGTCGCAACCGAATAGGTCTTGCAGCGATAGCCGTCGAAGGCGTAGGGCCCCGGCAGGTTGCCGCCGGCCTGGGCCGCCTCGAGGCCGGCCGAGAAGGGCCACACCGAATAGGCGCCGACATCGACGGTGATCTCGGCGTCGAGGGCCAGGAGCCGGCCGCGCCGATCGGCATAGGCGGTCACGTCGTAATGATGCTCGCGCGCGTTCGCCGCGGCGACAAGGTGCTCGCGCCGGTCCTCGGTCCAACGCACCGGATGGCGGCGCGTGAGGGCCAGGAAGGCGACGGCGACCTCCTCGGGCTGGAGGATGCATTTGAAGCCGAAGCCGCCGCCCACGTCGGGGGCGATCACGCGGATCTTGCCCTGGTCGAGGCCGAGGCAAAGGGAGAGCCCGGTGCGGATGATGTGCGGCACCTGGGTCGAGGTGTAGACGACGAGCTGATCGGCGCGGTCGTCCCAATAGGCAAGCGCACCCTTGCCTTCCATGGGCACCATGCATTGCCGCGCGAGCTTGTACTGGCGCTTGACCACGACGTCCGCTTGCCCGGAGAGCTCGTCGAAGCGCGTATCGGTCGAAGTGACGAGGAAGAGATTGTCGCCCCACGCCTCGTGCACGAGGGCCGCGCCCGACCTCCTCGCCGCCAAGGCGTCGACCACGGGAGGCAGCTCCTCGAGGTCGAGGGCGAGCGCCTGACAGCGGTCCTCCGCGAGCGCGCGCGAGGCGCCGAGGCAGAGCGCCACGGGCTCGCCCGCGAAGCGCACCTTGCCCGTGGCGAGGATGGGATAATCGGAGCTCTTGAAGCCCGGGATGCTGTTGTTGGCCTGCATCGGCTTGACGCCCCCGAGCTCGACCGCGGTATAGACGTTCTCCCGCAGCGCCGGCGGCACGCGGATGCTCTTGATGCGCGCGTGCGCGAGGGGGCTTCGCAGGAAAGCGATCTCCATGAGGCCCGGGAGGGCTATGTCGCCCACGAAGGTGGCGCGGCCGTGGAGATGGCGCGCGTCCTCCTTGCGCAGGAGCCGCGCGCCGATGCCGCTTCCCGGTTTGCCGTAGCCGGACATGTCTCGCCCCTCCAATCCCGCTCCATTATCTCACGCCGGTGCGTGAGGCGGCAGCCGGTCTCTCCACGGCCGCTTCGCCTCGAGCACGGCCGCAAGGCGCAGCACGTCTCTATCCTCGTACCAGCGCCCGATGATCTGAAGGCCGACGGGCAGGCCGGATTTGGTCCAGCCGCAGGGCACGCTGAGGGCCGGGTGGCCGGTCAAATCGATCGCGTTGAGGTAGGGTACATAGGCGCGCCGCATGTCGCCGACGCACTTGCCGTTGATCTCGATGGGATCGAGGGCTTGCTGTGTTACCAGGAGCGGCGGGCGTGCGGCCGTCGGTGTCACGACGAAATCGAAGCGCTGGAACCACGCTTGGACCGCGCGGAAGAATTGCGTGCGTTGGTAGCCGGCGCGCGTCACCTCTTGTCCCGTGTAGGCCCCACCCGCGCGAATGCCCTCGACGAAGCTCGGGTCCATTTGCGGCGCGAGCTCGTCGAGGCGTGCCAAGAAGCGCGCCGCCCAGTTCGATTGCTGGAGGATGCGCCAGGCGGGCTCGGCGTTCTCGAAGGGGGTCGAGTCGAGCTCGACGGCAGCGCCCTCGCGCTCGAGTGCGGCGAGCGCTCCTTCGCAGAGTGCGCGCACCTCGTGATCGAGCTCCTCGTTGCCGAGGAGCGGGCGCCAGGCGATGCGCTTCTGCTTGAGCTCGAAGGGCTCGTCGAGGCGCGCAAGCGCCTTGGGCGGGGGTAGGCCTAGCGAATGGGGATCGCTCTCGTGCGGGCCGGCGAGCACGTCGAGCATGAGTGCGAGATCGCGCACCGTGCGGGCGATGAGCCCGAGATGGATGAAGTTGTTGAAGGCCTCGGGCACCTGGCTGTGCGGTATCAGGCCGAGGGTGGGCTTGAGCCCGAGAGTCGCGGTGCAGGCGGCCGGGAGGCGCGTCGAGGCCCCCGCATCGGTCGCGAGTGCGAGCGGCCCGAGCCCCGCCGCGACCGCGACCGCAGCCCCGCCGCTCGAGCCGCCGGGGCTATAGTCGAGATGCCACGGATTGCGCGTGACGCCGAAGAGCGGCGCATCGGTCATGAGCTTGTGGGCGAATTCAGGCGTCGTCGTTTTGCCGATGATGATGGCGCCCGCGGCCTTGAGCCGCTCGACCGCGACCGCGTCGCTGTCGGGCACGTTCTCCGCCATGAGACGCGAGCCCCAGGTGGTGCGGATACCCTTGGTATTGATGATGTCCTTGATCGAGACCGGCACGCCGTGAAGCGGGCCGCAGGCCTCCCCGCGCGCAAGCGCCGTCTCGGCCGCCTCTGCCGCGGCGAGCGCCTCCTCGCGGCAGACGGTGATGTAGGCATTCAGCGTGGCCTGACTCGCCTCGATGCGTGCGAGAATCTCCGTCACCAGCGCCACCGGCGAGAGCTCGCGCGCGCTGAGCTGCCGCGCGAGCTCGCTTGCCGGACGATAGGCGAGGCCGGGGTGGGACACGGCATCCACGCTATTTATTTCCTTGCTCGCTGCGGGGGCAGGGGTCGCGGCGAAATCCTCGGTCGCGAGGAGGAGAAACACAGTATACTGATGGTATCGGCGATGCGGCAGAGGGTCAACCGACTCGCGCCGGCGTGCCGTCGCGGCCGCGAGGGACAAGCGATAGTGGCCAAGCTGCGCAAGAAAGCGCCGGAGAAGGATCGGGATACTGCCAAGGCCCCCAGCACGCGGCCGCTGTGGTCGCGGCCGGGCTATCTCGTGCGCCGACTGCATCAGATCCACCAGGCGCTGTTTCTGGAAGAATGCAAGGCCTTCCGCATCACCCCGGTGCAGTACGGCCTGTTGACGGCGCTTTCGGTCCATCCCGGCCTCGACCAGGCCTCGCTCGCGGCCGAGCTCGGCATCGACCGCTCCAACGTGGCGGACGTGCTGGCCCGGCTTGCCGCGCGCGGGCTCGTGCGGCGCGCGCCCAGCGAGCGCGACCGGCGCGTCAGGCGCGCCTATCTGAGCGAGGAGGGTGTCAGGCTGACCGCGCGCATGCAGGGCAAGATGCAGCGGGCCCAGGAGCGGCTCGTCGCTCCCCTGGCGCCGGCCGAGCGCGAGCAGCTCATGGTGCTGCTCACGCGGCTCATCGAGGCCAACAATCAATATGGCCGCGCGCTCTTCCGGCCGAGCTGAGGCGGAGCGACACGGCCCTTCGCGTAAAGCTTCCTCGAGACCGGCGAGGCGCTCGAGGTGACCAAGCGCTGGGCGAGAGAGGGCATCTAG
>DATEQI010000069.1:0-4424 GCA_035272805.1 Alphaproteobacteria bacterium
CCTCATCCTTCGAGACGGCCGCTTCGCGGCCTCCTCAGGATGAGGTGAAACCCAAAACACGGAGTCCTCATCCTGAGGAGCGTCGCGCTTGCGACGCGTCTCGAAGGATGGGGACTTGCCCGCCCTTGTCGCAGCTCGGCGGAACCGCTAGCCTAGCCATGCCCTGTCCAAGAGCGCCCTCGAGCGAGGGCAGGAGGTAATTGCGATGCCAGCCGACGCTTGCCATCCCACAGCGCCGCACAAGAAGCTCCGCATCCCGGATTGGTACATCTCCGGCCTGATGCTCGACCGCGCGCTCGACGCCATCCTGCGGCGGGTGAAGAAGCTCGACCGCAGTCACGACATCCCCTATCTCGCGGGCTACAGCCGCGACGGCAAGACGATCTTCATCGATCGCCATCTGCCGCGGACGTTCAAGTTCCGCGGCCGGGAGATCGCCGTCGACCGCTACCTCATTCTGCACGAGGAGGTCGAGAAGACGCTCATCGACCAGCTCGGTCTGCATTATCTGCACGCGCATCAGATCGCCACGCGCGCCGAGCAGGCCGCCGTGCGCGCGGATCGCATCGAGTGGCACGACTACGATCGCTTCATGCAGAAATACGTGAAGCGGATCGGCGACGAGCGGCTCACCAAGGTGCCCGACGACCTCGATCTCAAGCCCTACCGGGACGAGCACGACTTCGATCTCATCAAGCGCATGATCACCGCACTCGACGGCAAGCGGCTGCCGCGCGCGCTCGCCGCTCGCAAACTGCGGCCGCTCCTCGTGGAGGCGAGCCGATCGCTCGCGGGCAAGCGGCGCAAACGCGCCGTGCGCAAGAGGAAGCAGCTCCAAAGTGCCGCGTAAGTGCCGCCCGCGTGAAACGGGCGCCTAACCGAGCACCTCCTGGTTGATCACGTTCTCGCGGATCGGGCTGCCGTCGAACACGCTCATGATGTTGCGCGCCACGGCGAGCGCCATGCGGGCGACCGCCTCGACGGTGACGCCCGCCATGTGCGGTGCCGTGACGACGTTCGGGAGCTTGAGCAGCGGGTTGTCGGTCGGCGTCGGCTCGAGCGCGAAGACGTCGAGCCCCGCACCGGCGAGCCGGCCCTCGACGAGGGCGGCATGGAGTGCCGTCTCCTCGATGATGCCGCCGCGCGCGGTATTGACGAGGTAGGCGCTCGGCTTCATGCGTCGCAGCCTTGCGGCATCGAACATGGCGAGCGTCTCCGGCGTCTTCGGGCAATGGATGCTGACGAAGTCGGCGCGGGCAACTGCGGCGTCGAGGTCGCCGACGGGCTCGTAGCCCGCCGCGCGCACGCTCTCCGCCGGCACATAGGGGTCGTAGACGAGGACCGCCATCTCCATGGCGAGGCAGCGTTTGGCCGTGCGCGTGCCGATGCGGCCGAAGCCCACGATGAGCGCGGTCTTGCCGAGAAGATCGACCGGCTTCACCTTGAGCCGCTCGGGCCAGCGCCCCTCCTTGACCAGCGCGTCGAAGTGCGCACCCCGCCGCGCCAAGGTCATCATGAAGAAGATCGCCTGCTCCGCGACCGAGGGCGAATTGGCGATGCCGACGACCATCAGCGGAATCCCCCTTTTGGTCAGCGCCGGCACGTCGACCGAATCGTAGCCGACGCCGATGCGCGCCACGACCCGGAGCCGCGGCGCCTCGGCAAGCTCGGCCTCGCCGAAGCGGATCGGCCCGATGGCGACGCCGTCGACCCCGCCCTCAGCGCGTATGCGCAGGACGAGGTCCGCGGGCGCGATGAGATGGGGAAAGCTTTTGGCCTCGATGTCGTCGCGCGCCGCGAGCAGGTCCCAGCCGGCCTTGCCCATGCTGTCGCTGATCAAGAGCTTCTTCTTGTTGGTGGTCATGCCTCTCCCCCCTCATCGCTTGCGCCCAGTACCCGCCATCGCCGAAAGGTGAGTCTTGAAAACAGCGATTTGTGCAGCGATGGCGGGTATATACCTCATGACCGATGTACCGACTTTCTGCGCAAGTCGGTACTGGGCGATTGACCGGACCGCCGCCGCCGAGCAGAATCCCGGCAACACCGGCAAGGCGATTGTTGCACAGAGGGAGGACCGACGCGATGCTGCTCATACACGACGGACGCCGCCTTTATTACGACCTCATGGGGCCGGAGAAGGGCCCGGTCGTCTGCTTCACCCACTCGCTCTCCTCGGACGGCGGCATGTGGGCGGAGCAGGTGCCCCTCCTGCTTGGCGCCGGATACCGCGTGCTGCGCCTCGACATGCGCGGGCACGGCGGCAGCGACCCGGTCGCCGGGGATTACACCATGGCGGCCCTCGCCGCCGACGTGGCCGCGGCCCTAGCGGGCCTTGGGATCGGCCAGGTGCATTTCATCGGCCTCTCGATCGGCGGCATGATCGGCCAGGCCTTCGCGATCGCCTACGGCGCCAAGCTCAAGTCGCTCATGCTGTGCGACACGCTTCCCGCAACGCTGCCGGACGCCAAGGTCGCATGGGCGCCGCGCATCGCCGCGGTCAAGGGCGCGAACTCGCTCGCCCCGCTCGCCGACGCCACCATGGAACGCTGGTTCACGGATGCCTTTCGCCCACGCAATCCCGCGCGCTGGAAGGAGATCCGCGACACCGTCGCCGCCAGCACGCCCACGGGCTACCTCGGCTGCGCCGCCGCCATCATGAACTTCGATTTCGTGCCCAAGCTGCCCTCGCTCAAGATGCCGACGCTCGTGGTATGCGGCGCCGGCGACCCGGGCACGCCGCCGGCCGAGAACAAGCGCATTGCCTCGCTCATTCCCGGCGGGCGCTACGAGGAGATCGCAGACGCGCGTCACTTCTGCAACGTCGAGCAACCGGAGGCCTTCAACCGCATCATGATGGGCTGGCTCAAGGCGCAACGCTGAGCGGCCCACCACCCAATGCTTCCTCGCGCGACTTGATCGACGAGCCATTGAGCGACCGACCGGCGGATCGTGGGACATAAGCGCATGCCAGGCGATATCGGCTCCCGGGCCCTGGCGGTCTTTCCCGCGGGGGTCTCGAACGGAGAGTTCGGCCTGCCCGAGGAGGCCATCGTCGCCATCGCGCGCGGGAACGGTGCTCGGCTGTGGGACCATGCGGGACGCGAATATCTCGACTTCTCGATGGGCTGGGGCTCAGCCCTCGTCGGCCACGCCTGCCCGGAGGTCGTCGCAGCCGTCGTTCGCCAGGCGCCGCTCGGCTCGAACTTCGCCTATTTGAATGGCGAGGTCCTGGCACTCGCGGAAGAGATACAGCGCGTGAGCCCGGCCGCCGAGCGCCTGCGCTTCTGCGCTTCGGGCACCGAGGCAAACATGTATTGCCAGCGCCTGGCCCGGGCTTTCACGGGGAAGCCGAAGATCCTCAAGTTCGAGGGCGCCTATCACGGCGCCAACGAGGCAGGGGTCACCAGCCTCTTCCCCAGGAAGATGCTCGAGTTTCCCCGGCCCGAGCACACCAGCGCCGGAACGCCGTCGGTCGAGCGCGAGCTCCTGGTTGCCCCCTACAACGATCTCGAGCGCACCTCGGCCATCGTCCAAGCCCACCGGGACGAGCTCGCCGGCGTGATCATGGAGCCCTTGCAGCGTTGCACGCCGCCGGAGCCCGGCTTTCTCGAAGGTATGAGGAGGCTCTGCACAAAGTATGGCGTGCCGCTGATCTTCGATGAGGTCGTCACCGGATTCCGCCTCGCCTACGGCGGGGCCCAGGAGTACTACGGCGTCGTTCCCGACCTCGTCGCCTACGGCAAGGCGCTCGGCGGCGGCTATCCGATCGGCGCCTTCGGCGGCCGACGGGACATCATGGAGCTGGTGAGCGAGCATCGCATCGGCACGGACAAGTATGTCTGGATGGCCTCCACGCTCGGCGGCAATCCCATTTCGGCCGCGGCGGCGAATGCGGCTCTCGCGGTGCTGCGTCGACCCGGCACCTATGAGCGGCTGCACGCGCTCGGGCGATCGTTCCGCGCTGCGCTGCGCACCGTCCTCCGCGAGCGCCAAGTCATTGCCCAGGTCATCGGCGACGGCCCGCTTGCACAGGTCGTTTTCACCGACGCGCCGGTCAAGGACTACCGCTCGCTCAACCGCGGCGATAAGGCTCGCGCGCGCCGGCTGATGCTCGGATTGTTCTCCCGCGGCGTCTTCATCAACCCGATGGGGACGAAGCTCTACCTCTCGCTCGCGCATGACGAAGCCATATGCAACGCCTTCTGCGCGCGCTTCAACGACGCGCTCGGCGAGATGCGATAGCTAGAGCATTTTCTGGGTAAGTGAACACAGCGTTCCCCCTCACCCTGCCCTCTCCCCCTGAAGGGCTATCGCATTCACACATCGTGGTTGCGGAGGAGGGGAAAGGGTGATTCCGTGAGTCAGGGGATGATTGGCGGAGGGTGCGATGCAAGAGTTCGAGTTCGGGCTGGGTCGGTTTGGCG
>DATEQI010000070.1:0-2081 GCA_035272805.1 Alphaproteobacteria bacterium
TCGACGCGGGCCGGCACCTCGAGCTCTATCTCAACAAGGCGGCGGCGATCGACCGCGCGCTGCCCTTCTCGCTCAACATCGGCGTGGGCCCGGGTCTGCACTTCGCGGCCGCGACGCCGGCCGAGGCGGCACCCGCCGACACGGACGAGCTCGGCATCGCGAGCGAGTTCCACGGCGCTCCGCTCGAGCTCGTCGCGGGCAAGGTGCTGCCCGTGCACATGGTGGCGAACGCCATGTATGCGCTCGAATGCGAGATGATCCCGGGCGAGCTCGGCGAGGAGGGGCCGTTCGCGGAAGTGACCAACTACTACGCCAAGCGCGAGCCGCGCCCGGTCGTCCACGTGCGCGCCATCCATCATCGCGCCCGGCCCGTCTTCCAGACCATTCTCTCAGGGGTCGAGGTGTGGAACTCGGTCGGCCTCCTGGGCGAGGCGAACGTGCTTACCCTCCTTCAGCGCCAGGTGCCCGGCGTCAAGGATGTCTACTTCAGCCACGGCGGCTGCGGCTTCTATCACGCGGTCGTCAAGCTGGCGCAGCAGCGCGCGGGCTGGTCGAAGCAGGCGATCATGGCGGCCTTCGCGGCCTTCCCGCCGCTCAAGATGGTCACGATCGTCGACGACGACGTCGACATCCGCAGCGCGAGCGATGTCGAGTGGGCGATGGCGACGCGGCTCGATCCCGACCGTGGCATCCTGCAGATCGCGAACGTCTTCGGCCACGGCCTCAACCCGAGCTTTCCGGACTACATCGGCGCCAAGGTCGGCTTCGACTGCTGCCGGCCCTTCCCGCACACGCACGACTACGATCGCGCCTCCTACAAGGCGATGACGCTCAGTGGCCTCGACATGGTCGTGCCGGAGATCAAGAAGCCGAAACTGGCCCAGGTAGGCAAGAAGACGCGCGCATCCCGCACCTCGGGCGGGAGTGCGATGTAATCCCTCACCCTTCCCATCGCTTCGCGATGGGCCCCTTCCCTCTCCCGCTCGGCGGGAGAGGGTGCCGAGCGAGAGCGAGGCGGGTGAGGGAGATTACTCGGCCGCCACCTTGGGCAGCTCGGCGAGCGCCTTCGTAAGCTCGGCGGGGTCGTAGTCGCGATCCTCGAGCTTGCCGGCGAAATAATCGATATAGGCCTGCATGTCGAAATGACCGTGGCCGCAGAGATTGAAGAGAATGGCGCGGCTCTTGCCCTCCTTCTTGCAAACGAGCGCCTCGTCGACCACCGCTTTGATCGCATGGTTCGCCTCGGGTGCCGGGAGCACGCCCTCGCTGCGCGCGAAGTCGACGCCGGCCTCGAAGCAGGGGGTCTGATGGTAGGCGCGCGATTCGATGAGACCCAGCTCCTGGATGAGGCTCACGAGCGGCGCCATGCCGTGATAGCGCAGGCCGCCTGCGTGGAAGCCCGGCGGCACGAAGGCCGAGCCGAGCGTGTGCATCTTGACGAGCGGCGTCAAATGCCCGGTGTCGCCGAAGTCGTAGGCGTATCTGCCGCGCGTGAGCGTGGGGCAGGCGGAGGGCTCGACCGCGATCACGCGCAGCTTCTTGCCGCCGCGCAATTGGGCACCCAGGAAGGGGAAAGCGATGCCGGCGAAATTGCTGCCCCCACCCGTGCAGCCGATGATGATGTCGGGATAGTCGTTCGCCATCTCGAGCTGGAGCAACGTCTCTTGCCCGATCACGGTTTGATGCAGCAGCACGTGATTTAGCACGCTGCCGAGCGCGTATTTGGTGTCGGCGCGCTGGGCCGCGACCTCGACCGCCTCGCTGATGGCGATGCCGAGGCTGCCGGGCGAATTGGGATGGGCGGCGAGGACCTTGCGCCCGGACTCGGTCTCCCTCGACGGGCTCGCCACGCATTCGGCCCCCCAGGCCTCCATGAGCGCCTTGCGGTAGGGCTTCTGCTCGAAGCTCACCTTGACCATGAAGACCTTGACCTCGATGCCGAAGAGGGCGCCCGCGAAGGCCAGCGCCGAGCCCCATTGGCCAGCACCCGTCTCGGTGGTGAGCCGCTTGACGCCGGCCTCCTTGTTGTAGAAGGCCTGGGCGACCGCGGTATTGGGCTTGTGGCTGCCGGCCGGGCTCAC
>DATEQI010000071.1:0-17408 GCA_035272805.1 Alphaproteobacteria bacterium
AGTTTCACCTCATCCTTCGAGACGGCCGCTTCGCGGCCTCCTCAGGATGAGGTGAAACCCAAGCTCCAAGTCCTCATCCTGAGGAGCGTCGCGCTTGCGACGCGTCTCGAAGGATGGGGACTTGGGCAACGTGACCCACTATCCGGACCCCGGAGAGGGGCCGGCCTAAAGCATGGCCATGCCGCCATTCACGTGCAAAGTGTGTCCCGTGATATAAGCCGCCTCGTCGCTCGCGAGAAACGCCACGGCGGCGGCCACATCGGCCCCCGTGCCCAGGCGGGCAAGCGGCACCCGGGAGAGGATCATCTCGCGCTGCCTGTCGGTGAGCCCCCGGGTCATGGGCGTGTCGACGAATCCCGGCGCCACGCAATTCGCGGTGATGTTGCGCGGGGCCATCTCGGCGGCAAGCGCCTTGGTGAGCCCGACAAGCCCCGCCTTGGCCGCGGCGTAGTTCGCCTGGCCCGCGTTTCCCGTGGCCCCCACCACCGAGCCCACGTTGATGATGCGTCCCCAGCGCTTGCGCATCATGCCGCGCAGCGTCGCGCGCACGAGCCGGAAAGCGGCGGTCAGGTCGATCTCGATCACCTGCAGCCATTCCTCGTCGCGCATGCGCGCCACGAGCCCGTCGCGCGTGATCCCCGCATTGTTGACGAGGATGTCGATCGAGCCCATGGCGGCTTCGGCCTCCTTGGCGAGCGCCTCGATACTCCGCGCGTCGTCGAGCCGGCAAGAGAACGCGAAGGCGCGCTCGCCGAGCTCGCCCTTGAGCGCCTCGAGCGCCTCCGTTCGCGTGCCCGAGACCGCCACCACGGCACCCTGCGCATGAAGCGCCTTGGCGAGCACGTTGCCGATGCCGCCGGTGGCTCCGGTCACGAGTGCGGTCTTCCCTGTGAGATCGAACACGCCCCACTCCTGCTCTTGCTCTTCGATTCAAACGGTCTTGAGAAAGGCATCGATATCGGCAGGCGTTTGGATCGACACGGCATTGATCTCGCGCGCGATGCGCCGCGTCAATCCCGAGAGCACCTTGCCCGAGCCGATCTCGACGATGGTATCGACGTCGTCTTTTTTCATCGCCAGCACGCACTCGCGCCAGCGCACGCGGGCGGTCACCTGGGCGACGAGCAGGTTGCGGATCGCGAGCACGTCGCTCACCGCGCTCGCCGTCACGTTGGCGACGAGCGGGACGGCCGGCGCCTCCATGGCGACCTGCGAGAGAGCCTCGGCCATCGCGTCGGCGGCCGGCTGCATGAGCGAGCAATGGAAGGGAGCGCTCACCGGGAGCATGAGCGCGCGCGCAGGCCCACGCGCGCCGGCGAGCTTGACGGCGCGCTCGACCGCGCTCTTATGCCCGCTTACCACCACCTTACCCGGCGCATTGTCGTTGGCAACCGCCAGCACCTCGCCTTCCGCCGCGTCCTTGACGATCTCCTCGGCCTTGGCGAGATCGACGCCAAGGAGGGCCGCCATGGCGCCCTCGCCCACGGGCACGGCCTTCTGCATGGCCTGCCCGCGGGCCTTGAGCAGACGGGCCGCGTCCGCCAGCATGAAAGTGCCGGCGGCGGCAAGGGCCGAGTATTCCCCGAGCGAATGCCCCGCCACGCACGCGGCTCCCTGCGGCAAGGCAAGCGCGCCATCTTTCGCGAGCACGCGGTAGGCAGCTAAGCTCACGGCCATGAGTGCCGGCTGGGCGTTCTCCGTCAGCGTAAGCTCGCGCTCCGGCCCTTCGAACATGAGCTTCGACAGCCTTTGATTGAGCGCCTCGTCCACTTCTTCGAAGACGAGGCGGGCCGCCTCGAAGGCCTGGCAAAGCTCACGGCCCATGCCGACGGCCTGGGAACCTTGTCCGGGAAAGACGAACGCTCGTGCCATTGGCACCGATGGGGTTAGCGCTTGCGCCGGTCTGCCGGCCGGGTCGGGGCAGGACTCATAGCGCCAAACGCGCCCGTGTCAAGCAAAGCCGCGCACCGTTTTTCGCCCCTCAGCCGGCACTACCGGCTTCGATTGACGCTGCCGCCGTCGACGGTCACGATCGTCCCGCTCACATAAGAGGAGCGAGGAGAGGCAAGAAAGGCCACCACGTCCGCAACCTCGCGCGGCTCCCCCATGCGGCCGAAGGGCAAATCCATCGTCTCCTGGAACTCGCGCCAGCGCTCCGGCGTGCCGTAGGCCGACTGACTCCAACCGCGCAGCATCGTGGTGGCCCGCTCGGTCGCGATGAGGCCGGGATTCACGCCGACGACGCGGATGCCGAAATCCGACGAGCGGCCGCCGAGCGCGCGCGTCAAACCCATGAGCCCGGCGTTGCCCGCGCTCCCGAGCACATAGCGCGCGTTGGCCCGCTCGCCCGCCATGCCGATGACGTTGATGATCACGCCGTGCCCGCGCTCTTTCATCGCCGCAAAGCAGAGGCGGGTGATATTGATGTAGCCGAACACCTTGAGGTCCCACGATTCGCGCCAGAGCGCTTCGCCGATGTCTTCGATCCCGCCCGGCGGATTCGAGCCCGCATTGTTGATCAGGATGTCGATGGCACCCGCCGCGGCGACGAGGTGCTGCTGCTCCTCCGAGTTCTTGAGATCGGCGCGATGGGCACGCGCCTCGATGCCGTGCCGCCGCCGAAGCTCATCGGCAAGCCGAAGGAGCGCCGCCTCGTCCCGCGCCGCGAGCTCGAGATGGCAGCCCTCCTCGGCCATCGTCTCGGCAATGGCGCGGCCGATGCCCTTGCTGGCGCCGGTGATGAGCGCGCGCTGTCCCCGTAATTCCAGATCCATGTTCGTCTCCCGTCGTTATCCGAAATCGGCTCGGTTGAAGTTCGGCGCGCCGAGAGAGCCGAGAGGCTTCGGCCGCCCGCATCCGGTGCCAAAGCCAGATCCTGCGGGTGCCTCCCGCCCCCTCGAGGCCACGGCAGCCGGCCGTTCCCCTTCGGGCCGCCGGAACGCCCCGCGCTCTGCCGAGCCGGCCCGCGGTACGGCAGCCCGCAGCGCTTGCGCGCTTGGAACATTTGTGTATGATGCGCGGCTTCGTTGCTCCTTGCCGGCCATTGCCGGCTAGGCCCGGGCGGCTGGTCGAGCCATCGAAAACGACACAGCGCCGGGCCGCATAACAGCCAGAAGGAGTTAAAATTTGGCCTACTACGAGAGCGTGTTCATCGCGCGCCAGGATGTTTCGTCTGCCCAAGTGGACAGCCTGGCGGACGGCTTCGTCAAGATCATCCAGGAGCAAGGCGGCAAGGTCACCAAGAAGGAAAATTGGGGCCTGCGCAACCTCGCCTTCCGCGTCAAGAAGAACCGCAAAGGGCATTACGTGCTCTTCAACCTCGACGCGCCCGCCGCGGCGGTCAAGGAGATGGAGCGCAACATGCGCATCAACGAGGACATCATCCGCTTCCTCACGGTGCGCGTGGAGGCGCTGGAAGAAGGCCCCTCCGCGGTGATGCAGAGCAAGGGCCGCGAAGGGCGCGAGGGTGGGCGCTTCCGCGACGACGAGGGCCGCCGCTTCCGCGATGACGAGGGCCGCCGCTTCGGCGGAGGCCGGCGCCCGCCGCGCGCCGAGGGCGGCGACGTCCCCGCTTCCGCTCCCGAGGGAGGCACGCAATGAACACGGGCGCGCCCCGCCGTCCTTTCTTTCGGCGCCGCAAGAGCTGCCCCTTCTCGGGGCCGCACGCGCCGAAGATCGACTACAAGGACGTGAAGCTCCTGCAGCGCTTTGTCTCGGAGCGCGGCAAGATCGTGCCGAGCCGGATCACGGCGGTCTCCACCAAGAAACAACGCGAGCTCGCACGGGCGATCAAGCGCGCGCGCTTCCTCTCGCTGCTGCCCTACCTCATTCAATGAGAGCGCGGGAGCGGTCGGGCGCGCAATGAATGTCCGCAATCACCTTCGCCCTCGGGAGCGGCGCCCTCAGCGCCGTATTCTATGCCTCCGCACTCACCGGCGCGCCGGGCGGGATGATATTCGTGTTCCTGGTCCAACTGCCGCTCTTCCTCGTCGGGCTCAGCCGGGAGCAGGGGTGGAGAGGAGCGGCACTCGCGGGCGGTGTGGGTACGCTTGCGGTTGCGCTCGCCGCCGGAGCGTGGGGTGCCGGCAACTATGCGATCGCCGAGGCGGTACCTGCCATCGTCTTGGTGCGCCAGGCGGGCTTGAGCCGCAGTCACGCGGATGGGCGCATCGAGTGGTATCCGGCCGGCCGCCTTCTGGTCTGGCTCAGCCTCTACGCCGCGGCCGTGCTCCTTGCCTTCATGCTCTATTACATGAATACCGAGGGTGGGCTGGAGGGAGAGCTGCAGCGCGGTATGGTCGCCTTCTTCCAGGCTCTCGAGGTCAGCCTTCCGCCGGAAGCGAAGCGGCTGCTGGACGCCCTCGTCGGGATCATGCCGGGCCTGGGGGGAGCCACCTGGCTCCTCATCACCGCCGGCAACGCAGTCCTCGCCCAAGCGCTCCTGCAGCGCTTCGGACACAACCTGCGCCCCGGCGCCGAGCTCGCCTCGCTCGCACTCCCGTGGTGGCTGGCGCTTGCCGTGGCCGTCGCCGCGGCAGTCGGGTTGCTCGCCTCGGACGGCATGAGCTTTGCGGCACGGAACCTATGCTTCGTCCTGACCGTGCCCTATTTTTTTGGCGGGCTTGCCTGCCTCCATATGCTCGCGCGGCGCTGGGGTGCCGGCTCGCGCATGATCGGGCCGCTCTATATGGTGCTGGCGATCGCCATCTTCTTCTTGACGTGGCTCGCGATCATGGCGATCGCGGCCCTTGGACTCATTGATCAGGTGGCCGGCTTGAGACGGCGCCTCGCTCGACCGCACGGTCGGTCGGACGGAAGTTGGGAGTGAGTGTTATGGACGTCATTCTGCTCGAGCGCGTCGAGAAGCTGGGAAAGATCGGCGACGTGGTCAAGGTCAAGCCGGGCTACGCGCGCAACTACCTCCTGCCGCAAAAGAAGGCGCTGCGGGCGACCAAGGCGAACCTGGAATATTTCGAGACGCAGCGCACCGGGCTCGAAGCGCTCAACGAGACGAAGCTGAAGGAGGCGGGTGGAATCTCGGGCCAGCTCGACGGCCTTACCGTGACGCTCGTGCGCCAAGCGAGCGAGACCGGCCAGCTCTATGGCTCGGCCTCCGCGCGCGACATCGCCGAGGCGATCGTCGCCGCCGGGCATAAGGTCGAGCGCCGCATGGTCCAGCTCGACCAGCCGATCAAGGCGCTCGGCCTCTTTCCCGTCCGCATATCCCTCCATCCCGAGGTCATCGTCACGGTCACCGTGAACGTGGCGCGCTCGTCCGAGGAGGCCCAGCTCCAGGTCGAGCGCGGCGGTGCCATCATCGGCGTCGCCGAGCCGGCGGCCGAGCAAGCGCCGGAGAAGGGCGAGGCCGTCGAGCCCCCCGCCGCGGAGCCCCCTACCTCCTGAGAACGCGAGGAGCGGCCTCGCTCCGCTCTGTACAGGGCGGCAAAGAGTCTGCAAGATGGCACTTGAGAACCGCTCGCGGCGCATCGGCTGAGCCTGTCGCCGCCGCGCGGAAAGAACAAAGCATGGGAGAGGGCCATGCTGCTTCGTCACTTCCTAAAGCGGTTGGTCCGCGTAGGCACGCTCAGGGTGGTCGATGCGAACGGCCGTGCCTATCGCTTCGGCGAGGGGGGCGGGCGATCCTCGGCGATACGGCTCCACGACCGAAAGCTCCACTACAAGCTTTTCTTCCATCCGAGCCTCTATCTCGGCGAGGCTTACATGGACGGCACCCTCACCATCGAGGAGGGCGACCTCGGCGGCTTCCTCGAGCTCATGCTGAGCAACATCGAGCGGCAGGAGAGCTATCCGGTCCAGCTCTATTACGAGACCCTCCAGCGCTGGCTGCGCCCCATATGCACTTTCAATCAAGTGAGCAGGGCGAAACGCAACGTGGCGCACCACTACGATCTTTCCGGCCGGCTCTACGAGCTCTTCCTCGACAAGGACCGGCAGTATTCCTGCGCCTACTTCACCTCCGGCAACGAGAGCCTCGAGGTCGCGCAGGACAACAAGAAGCGCCACATCGCCTCCAAGCTTCAAATCGCGCGCGGCCATCGGGTCCTCGACATCGGCTCCGGCTGGGGCGGGCTCGCGCTCTACCTCGCGCGCGCGGCGGAGGACGTGGAGGTGACGGGGGTGACCCTCTCGCAGGAGCAGCTCGAGGAGTCGCGCCGGCGCGCGGCCGATGCCGGGCTTGCGGACCGCGTCAAGTTCGCGCTTCGCGACTATCGTGAGGTCGAGGGGCGCTTCGACCGCATCGTCTCGGTCGGCATGTTCGAGCACGTCGGACCCGGCTATTACGGCGACTTCTTCGCCAAGGTGAAGGAGCTCTTGAGCGACGACGGAGTTTGCCTTCTGCACTCGATCGGACGCATGGAGCCGCCCGGCGGGACCAGCCCATGGCTCAGGAAATACATTTTCCCCGGAGGCTACACGCCGGCGCTCTCGGAGGTGCTCGCGACCGTCGAGAAAGTCGGGCTCTGGGTCACCGACGTCGAGATCCTGCGCCTCCACTATGCGAAGACGCTCGGCGAATGGCGGCGGCGCTTCATGGCCAACCGCCAGGAGATCCTGAAGCTTTATGACGAGCGCTTCTGCCGCATGTGGGAATATTACCTGACCAGCTGCGAGGTTGCCTTCCGCTACATGCGGCAGATGGCGATGCAGATACAGCTCACCAAGCGCCTCGACGCCGTTCCGCTCACCCGCGACTACATGCTCGATTGGGAGCGCGAGCACGCGACGCAAAGCGACCTTTCCGCCTCCGCGCGGGCGTGAGGCGGCAGCGCCGCCTCTCCCGAGTCGCCGCACTTTCGCCACGTCGCCACGCCCCGCTCGGCAGCTTTTTTCCCGAGGTCGTCGGCCGGCCGCACGCCGGCAAAATTCTGAGCGCTGCATCAATGGCTTGAGAGCGCCCGCGATTCTATCCCCATGTTCCTCCTATTTCGCGCGCAGAGACCCTTTGGTGTGCGCCCGCACTCGGCGCTAATCTCTCTCCGTCATGGTTACCCTCTCGAACGACAGTGCCGCCATAGCCCCGCTCGGCCGCGGACAAGACGCAAGCGCGGGCCTGCGCACCCCGCCGCACAACGCGGAAGCCGAGATGGCGCTCTTGGGCGCCATGCTCTCCAACAACCGCGCCTACGAGAAGGTGTCGGAATATCTCAAGGCCGAGCACTTCGTCGACCCTAGGCACCAACGCATCTTCGCGGCCTGCTCGCGCCTCATCGAGCGCGGGCAGCTGGCGAATTCGATCACGCTCAAGGCCTTTTTCGAGCAGGACAAGGCGTTGGACGAGATCGGCGGCACCAAGTACCTCGCCCGCCTCGAGGCCTCGGCAATCAGCATCATCAATGCCGGCGAGTACGGCCGCACCATCCACGATTTGGCCTTGCGGCGCGAGCTCATCGAGCTCGGCAGCGAGATGGTCAACCACGCCTTCGAAGTGACGGTCGACGAAACGGCGGTGCAGCAGATCGAGGAGGCCGAGCGCAACCTCTACGAGCTCGCCACCACGGGCCAGTTCGAGGGCGGCTTCGTGCCGCTCTCCGATGCCATGGTCGAGGCGATCCACTCGGCCGAGGCGGCGTTCAAGCGCTCCAGCCACGTGACCGGCGTCACCACCGGCCTCATCGACCTCGATCGCAAGCTCGGCGGTCTGCATCCTTCGGATCTCGTCATCCTCGCCGGCAGGCCGTCGATGGGAAAGACGGCACTTGCCACCAACATCGCCTTCAATGCCGCTGCGGCCTACCGGGAGGAGAGCGACGAGGAGGGCAGGAGCCGGGTGGCCGAGGGTGCCAAGGTCGCCTTCTTCTCCCTCGAGATGTCGGCCGAGCAGCTCGCCAACCGCATTCTCGCGGAGCAAACCGAAATCTCCTCGGATCGCATCCGCCGCGGCGAGGTGAGCCGCGATGACTTCCCGCGCTTTCTCGAGGCCGTGCAGAGGCTCCAGCACCTCAACCTCTTCATCGACGACACGCCGGCGCTTAGCGTGCCGCAGCTCAGGACCCGCGCGCGTCGGCTCAAGCGACAGCATGGACTCGGCCTCGTCGTCGTCGATTATCTCCAGCTTCTCCACCCGGGCGGGGTCACGCGCAACGACAACCGCGTGCAGGAGGTCTCGGAGATCACCCGCGGGCTCAAGGCGCTGGCCAAGGAGCTCGACGTGCCCGTGCTGGCGCTCTCCCAGCTCTCCCGCGCCGTCGAGCAGCGCGAGGACAAGCGGCCCCAGTTGGCCGACCTGCGCGAGTCGGGATCGATCGAGCAGGACGCGGATGTCGTCATGTTCATCTTCCGCGAGGAGTACTACCACGAGCGCTCGGAGCCGAAGCCGCGTGCGGACGAGGCGGACGACCGCTTCGAGCAACGTCACCGCCGCTGGCAGGAGCACGGCGACAAGATCCACAACATCGCCGACGTCAACATCGCCAAGCAGCGCCACGGGCCGATCGGCGGCGTGCACCTTCTCTTCGAGAGCGCCCTCACCCGCTTCGGCAATCTCGAGCGCACGGACTACGCGCCCGAGGAGGCGCCGTAGCAGCTCGTCTCCCCTCTCCCGCTTGCGGGAGAGGGATATTTTCGCCTTCCCCGCACCACCTGCCGGAGCCAAGGAAGACGGCGCAAGTGCTTGCCGCTACAGCCCAAATTCGCGAAGGTCGCGTTGACACCCCGGCAACCATTGGTTATGGTGCGACCCGCCCGACGCCGCCCGCGCGTCGGCCCCGGCACGTAGTTGCGGACCACCCACCGATGGAGCCCCTCATTTTTTCTCAGAGCGACGTGCCGGCAGGGTCGATACCGTGATCTCCGCCGTCCTGGCACCGATCGGGCGCGTTTTCCTCGTCTTCCTCGCGGCGGTCGGACGCATCACCGTCTTCACCGGCGTGGCACTCTCGCACTGCATCCGCCCCCCCTTCTTCCTGCGGCTCATCGGGCAGCAGATGATCCAGATCGGCTACTTCTCGCTGCCCGTCGTCGGCCTGACCGCAATCTTCACCGGCATGGTGCTGGCGCTACAGAGCTTCACCGGGTTCTCGCGCTTCAATGCCGAGCAGGCCATTCCGACCGTCGTCGTGCTGTCGATGACGCGCGAGTTGGCACCCGTGCTCGCCGGCCTCATGGTCGCGGGCCGCATCGGTGCTGCCATGGCGGCCGAGATCGGGACCATGCGGGTCACCGAGCAGATCGACGCGCTGGAGACGCTCTCGACCGACCCCTTCAAGTATCTCGTGGCACCGCGGCTCATCGCCGGGCTCGCCATGCTGCCGTGCCTCGTCTTCGTCGCCGACATCATCGGCGTGTTCGGCGGCTACATCGTCGGCGTGTACAAGCTCGGCTTCAATCCTTCCAACTACCTCAAACTTAGCTGGGAAGACCTCAAGACCATCGACGTCGTGTCGGGACTGGTGAAGGCCGGCGTATTCGGCTTCCTGATCGCGCTCATGGGCTGCTATCACGGCTATCATTCCAAGGGCGGTGCCGAGGGCGTGGGAGCCGCCACCACGAACGCGGTGGTCTCCGCCTCGGTTCTCATCTTCGCCTTCAATTACGTGCTGACGGCGCTTTTCTTCGGCACCTGAGGGCGGCACCTGCCATGGCCGCGCTTGTCGCGGGGCGGCCGTGCGGCGCATAATCAGCGAGCCATTCGGCCGCCGCAAAAGCGCGAGGAGCGAGCCCCACGCATGACCGACGCCACGCCCAAGATCAGGCTCCGCGACGTGCACAAGCGATTCGGAGAAAAGGCGGTGCTCACGGGCGTCGATCTCGACATCGGCGTCGGCGAGTCGGTGGTGGTGATCGGCGGCTCGGGCTCGGGCAAGTCGGTCACCCTTAAATGCATCCTGGGCCTCTTGGAGCCCGAGCGCGGCTCGATCCAAGTCGACGGTCGCGAAGTGGTGGGCATGCGCAGCCGGGAGCGCGAGGAGATCATGCGCAAGATCGGCATGCTCTTCCAAGGCTCGGCGCTCTTCGACAGCCTTCCCGTGTGGGAGAACGTCGCCTTCGGCCTCATCCAGGCCAAGGGCCTCGCGCGCGAGGCGGCGAAGGAGATCGCCATCCGGAAGCTGGCGCAGGTCGGGCTGGGACCCGACGTGGCCGAGCTCGGGCCGGCCGAGCTCTCGGGCGGCATGAAGAAACGCGTGGGCCTGGCGCGTGCGATCGCCACGGACCCGGAGATCATCTTCTTCGACGAGCCGACCACCGGCCTCGACCCCATCATGGGCGACGTGATCAACGACCTCATCCGCAAATGCGTGAGCGAGCTGGGGGCGACGGCCCTTTCGATCACCCATGACATAGCGAGCGCGCGCAAGATCGCCGACCGCATTGCCATGCTTTATGGCGGCAAGATCATCTGGACGGGCAAGGTCGCCGAGCTGGACCAGGTCGCGAACCCCTATGTGGACCAGTTCATCCACGGGCGGGCCAAGGGACCGATCGAGATGGAGGTGCACGCGTGAGCCCTACCCCCTCGCCGCGGCGGAGGTAAGCCCTTAGGTGGCCAAGCCGCAAAACCGTTACGTGTGTCAGCAATGCGGCGCCGCCCATCGGCGCTGGCAAGGCCGCTGCGAGGCCTGCGGCGCCTGGAACAGCATCGTCGAGGAGCTCCCGCGCGAGACGAGCCCGCGCGGGCTCGACGCGGGCAAGGGCAAGGCGCTCGCCTTCTCGCGACTCGATGGTGCCGCCGCGCAAATCCCTCGGCGCGTGAGCGGCATCGTCGAGTTCGACCGCGTCTGCGGCGGCGGCCTGGTGCCGGCCTCGGCGGTGCTCGTCGGCGGCGATCCCGGCATCGGCAAGTCGACCCTCCTCCTCCAGGTGATCGCGCGGCTTGCCGGCGAGGCGCGCGTGGCCTACATCTCGGGCGAGGAGGCGATCGACCAGCTGCGCATGCGCGCCGCCCGCATGGGCCTCACGTCGGCTCCGGTCGAGCTTGCCGCCGCCACCAGCATCCGCGACATCCTGACGAGCCTCGACGTGCCCGAGGGCCCCGAGGTCGTGGTGATCGACTCGATCCAGACCATGTACGTCGACACCCTCGACTCGGCACCCGGCACCGTCGCCCAGGTGCGCGCCGCGGCCCAGGAGCTCATCCGAGTCGCCAAGCGGCGCGGCAGCATCGTCCTCATGGTCGGCCACGTCACCAAGGAGGGCCTAATCGCCGGCCCGCGCGTGCTCGAGCACATGGTGGACACGGTGCTCTATTTCGAGGGCGAGCGCGGCCACCAATTCCGCATCCTGCGCGCGGTCAAGAACCGCTTCGGGCCGACCGACGAGATCGGCGTGTTCGAGATGACGGACCGCGGGCTCATGGAGATCGGCAATCCCTCGGCCCTCTTCCTCTCGGAGCGCGAGCGGGCGGTGAGCGGCTCGGCGGTATTCGCAGGGATGGAGGGGACGCGTCCCATGCTGGTCGAGATCCAGGCCCTCCTAGCCCCCTCCTCGCTGGCCACCCCGCGGCGCGCGGTCGTCGGCTGGGACGCAGCACGGCTTGCCATGGTGCTGGCGGTGCTCGAGGCCCGCTGCGGACTTGCTCTTATCGGACGAGATGTCTATTTGAACGTTGCAGGCGGCCTCCGGATCGCCGAGCCGGCGGCGGACCTCGCGGTCGCCGCGGCACTTGCATCGTCGCACACGGATAGGCCGGTTGCGGCCGAGACGGTCGTGTTCGGCGAGATCGGCCTCTCGGGCGAGGTGCGCCCGGTGAACCATATGGATCAGCGCCTCAAGGAGGCGGCAAAGCTCGGTTTCAGCCACGCGATCGTCCCGCCGCGCCCGCGCAAGGGCGGCGGAGGGAGGGAGGCCGCGGCGCTTAGCGTGGGCGGCATGAGGCTTACCGAGGTCGGCCGCCTCTACGAGCTGCTCGCTTTGTTCGAGGGCGACGAAGCCGGCCTTGCAGGCAACCGGGACAGCGCGAGACGCACCCCGTCGAGGGTATGATGACAACCGCACCATGAACACCACCGACGTAGCCGTCATCGTCATCTTGCTGATCTCGGGGCTCTTCGCCCTCATCCGCGGCTTCGTCAAGGAGGTGCTGGGGGTGGCCGCTTGGCTGGGTGCCGCCTTCGCCACGCTCTATCTCTTCCATTGGGTGACCCCCTGGTTCCGCGGCTTCATCGCCGTACCTTGGCTTGCCGACGGTGCCGCCGGTGTCACGATTTTCGTGATCGCGCTGGTCATCCTCTCCGCCGTGAGCCATGCCATCGCGCACCGGGTGCACCAGAGCCACTTCAGCACGCTCGACAAGTCGCTCGGCCTGGTGTTCGGACTCTTGCGGGGAGCGGTCGTCGTCTGCCTCGGATATCTCGCCCTCGGTTGGGCCTTCAGCTCGGCAGACCAATATCCCTCCTGGGTGCGCGGAGCGCGCACCATGCCCATCATCGAGCGCGGCGCCAAGCTCATCGAGCAGCTCATTCCCGAGAGCGCGCGGCACCGCGGCGCGCAGGCGGTCAGCGAAGCGGCGACCAAGGCGCGCCAGGGCCTGGAGGCGAAGCGGGAATTCGAGCAGCTGAGCCAGCCCGCGCCGAAAGCGGACACACCCAAGGAGCGCGAAGGGTACAACCGCGACGAAATCAAGGACATGAACCGGCTCTTCCAGAGCACCCAGTGACGATGGCGCCATGACGACACGGACCATGCTCACGACCAACCCCTTCGACGATGACAAGCTCAAGGAGGAGTGCGGCATCTTCGGCATCTTCGGCCATGCCGACGCCGCCGCCATGACGGCCCTCGGCCTCCATGCGCTCCAGCATCGCGGCCAGGAAGCGGTCGGCGTCGTCAGCTTTGACGGTCGGCAGTTCCATCAGCACCGCGCGCTCGGCCTCGTCGGCGACAATCTCAACAGCGAGGACGTCATCGCCACGCTGCCGGGCCGCATGGCGATCGGCCACGTCCGTTACGCGACCCAGGGTGCCACCGTCCTGCGCAACGTCCAGCCGCTCTTCGCCCATCTCCAGCAAGGCGGCTTCGCGGTCGGGCACAACGGCAATCTCACCAACGCCGTGGCGCTGCGCGAGCGCCTCAAGCGCCGCGGCTCGCTCTTCCAGTCGACGACCGATACGGAGGTCATCGTCCACCTCATCGCGACCAGCGAGTACGGCACGCTGATCGACCGCCTCGTGGACGCGCTGCGCCAGATCGAAGGCGCCTATTCGCTCATCGCCATCAGCGAGGAATCGGTGATCGGGGTCAGGGACCCCCTTGGCGTGCGGCCGCTCGTGCTCGGCAGGACGCGCGAAGGGGCCGAAATCCTCACCTCCGAGAGCTGCGCGCTCGACATCATCGACGCCGAGTTCGTGCGCGACGTCGAGCCGGGAGAGCTCGTGGTGCTCGACAAGAAGGGTGCGCGCTCGCTCAAGCCCTTTCCGCCCATGCGCCGGCGTTTCTGCATCTTCGAGTACGTCTACTTCGCCCGGCCCGACAGCAACGTCGAGGGCCGCAGCGTCTATGCCGTGCGCAAGCGCATCGGCGCCGAGCTCGCGCGCGAGGCGCCGGTGGCCGCGGACGTGGTGATCCCGGTCCCCGATTCGGGCGTGCCCGCCGCGATCGGCTACGCCTCCGAGGCCGGCATTCCCTTCGAGCTCGGCATCATCCGCAACCACTATGTCGGGCGCACCTTCATCGAGCCGACCGAGCAGATCCGGTATCTGGGCGTCAAGCTCAAGCACAACGTCAATCGCAGCTTCATCGAGGGCAAGCGCGTCGTGCTGGTGGACGACAGCATCGTGCGCGGCACTACCTCGCGGAAGATCGTCGAGATGGTGCGCCAGGCGGGCGCGCGCGAGGTGCATATGCGCGTCTCGAGCCCGCCCACCACGCACTCGTGCTTCTACGGCATCGATACCCCGGAGCGCAAGGAGCTGCTCGCGGCGAGACTCGACGTGGAGGGCATGCGCGAGCTCATCGGCGTCGACAGCCTCGCCTTCATCTCGATCGACGGGCTCTATCGCGCCGTCGACGGCGCCGCGCGCGACAATGCGCACCCGCAGTTCTGCGACGCGTGCTTCACCGGCGATTATCCGACCACGCTGACCGATCACCAAGGCGGAGAGAAGACGCCGCAGCTCTCGCTCCTCGCCGAGATCGACTAAGCATGGCGGCACTCGCAGGGCGTGTCGCGCTCATCACCGGCGCCTCGCGCGGCCTAGGTGCCGCGGTCGCCAGGCGCTTCGCCGCGGAGGGCGCCCACGTCGTTCTCATCGCCCGCACCGTCGGCGGTCTCGAGGAGGTGGACGACGCGGTCCAGGCCGCAGGCGGTACGGCAACCCTCGTGCCGCTCGATCTCAAGGATTTCGATCAGATCGACCGTCTGGGCGCCGCACTCTACGAGCGCTACCGCCGCCTCGACATCCTCGTCGGCAATGCGGGCATGCTCGGCGTGCTCTCGCCGCTCGGCCACATCGACCCCTCCGTATGGAGCGAGGTGATGGCCGTCAACCTCACCGCCAACTGGCGCCTGATCCGCAGCATGGACCCGCTTCTGCGCCAATCGGATGCCGGCCGCGCCATCTTCGTGACTTCGGGCGCCGGCTCGGGCGTGTTTCCCTATTGGGGCGCTTATGCGACGAGCAAGGCGGCGCTCGAGATGATGGCGCGCACCTACGCGGGCGAGGTGACGAAGACGATGGTGCGCGTCAATCTCATCGACCCGGGAGTCGTGCGCACCGCCATGCGCGCCGAGGCCTTTCCCGGCGAGAACCCGGCGAGCTTGCGCCATCCCGACGAGGTCGCACCTCGCTTCGTCGAGCTCGCCAGCCCGGCCTGCACGCGGCACGGCGAGGTGCTGCGCTGCGCGTAGCGAGCGCCGCTCACTCCGCAGAGAAGATCGGCTTGCCGAGGACGCTGCCGGCGAAGAGGTAATCGAGCGCGAAATGAAGCTGGGCGGCGACGCCCAAGCCGACGCCGGTCGCCCGCGTGGCCGGCACCAGCGCCTCGATGCCGAGCTCCCACCCCTCGCCGGCATAACTGACGCCGGGAGCGATGGAGAGCTGGGCCTTCTTGCCGTAGCTATTGCCGCTCGGCGTCATGGAAAAGACCTCGACCATCGGCGTCATGTTCCGAATGAGCGCCGGCAGCGCCACGGATTCCACTTTGGATTCGAGATAGGGAATCGAATACTCGAGCGCGAAGCCCGCCTGCCACCAGTTGGGACGCGGGGCGGCGTCGCCGATCTGGTAGCCGAAAAGGGCCGCGACGGCGAAGGGGCGCAGATAATCTGGGCCGAGCTCGCCCATGCCCTTGCCCAAGGTGAGCGACGGCGCCGTGGCGCCCTTGGCGGAAGCGCCGCTGCGCGCGGCACCGGTGCCGCCCCACTCGCGATTGACGCCGGCGGAGAGCAAGAACTCGTCAACGGGATCGAGAATCGCCAAATACTTCACCCGGGTCTGAAGGTTCTGCCAGCCCGTAAAGGTGGGGCCGCCCGCCTGGCTCAGCCAATTGTAGCCGTCCTCGACGCCGACGCTGAGCCGCTCGGTAATCGTCTTGTTGTAGACCGCGCTGGAGTTGGTCAAGCGGCTGCCGGAGGCGGGTTGCTGCGTCGTCGTCGTGATATAGAACTCGTCCGAGGGTGCTATTTGGGGAAGCAGGATGGTCGCCGGGAAGAGACGGTCGCCGGCGGCGGTATAGGCGTCCGCGCGGGCGACAAACGCGGGTAGAAGAATTGCGGCGAGCGCGCCTGCGCGCACGAAGTCAGCGAGGCCCGCGCGCCGCCGACCGCCCGTTCCCGCGTAGCCCACTTCCCCCTCCTCGTCTCCGTCCTCGGCAAGCCTCATCTTGCCGCAGATGACTCCACCCTCTTGCGGCGACCGTGTCAATCCGGTCCGTTCGAGGCGCTACTTGGATGTGGCGACGAAGACCCCGTCCCAGTCGCGGCCCGGAGGATGGACCACATAGTGCTCGATGCGCTCCTCGTAGAGCCCGTAGAGATGCGCTAGCCGGGTGCCGAGCCGCGCGCATTCACCAAGTGCTGTGCGGGCGCGCGCCCAATCCTGCGCGCGGTAAGCGGCAAGCATGGCGTCATGGCGCTCGACAAGGGCCCGGAACTCCGGCGCTTGGGCGGTCGTGCCGTCGCCGAGGAGTGCGAAGATGCGCACCGCTTCCTTCTTGCCCTTGACCGCGATGAGATCGAGCTCGAGCGCCGCCCAGGACGGGGCCTTTCGGCGCGTCGTCTCGCCCATGACGATGTCGACGCCGTAGGTCTTCGATTGCCCTTCGAGCCGCGAGGCGAGATTGACCGCGTCGCCCAGGACCGAATAGTCGAAGCGCTGGTCGGAGCCCATGTTACCGACGACGCACTCGCCGCTGTTGAGCCCGACGCCGATCTTGAGCGCATAGAACGGGCGCTTCTCCGCCGCGGCCTCGGCCGCGAGCCGGGCGTTGACGCCCTCGAGCTCGCGAAGCATGGCGAGCGCGCTCGCACAGGCGTGGTCGGCGTGGTCCGTATCCTCGAGCGGCGCGTTCCAGAATGCCATGATGCAGTCGCCCATGTATTTGTCGATGGTGCCGCGCTCAGCCATGATGATGTCGGTCATCGGCGTCAAGAAACGGTTGATCAGGTGCGTGAGCCCCTGCGGGTTCGCCTTGAATTGCTCCGAGATCGAGGTAAAGCCGCGCACGTCGCAGAAGAGGAAGGTCATCTCGCGCCGCTCGCCGCCGAGCTGCAGGCGCTCGGGGTGTGCGGCGAGCACATTGACCATATCCGGCGCCAGATAGTGCCGGAACGCGCGCTTGATGCGGCGGCCGTCCCGATCGACGACCCAGTAGCGGAACAGCAGCACCGTCAAGGTCGCCGCCGCCAAGGCGGCCAACGGTTCAACCAGCGGCAACCAGAGGCCGCGAAGGAAGGCGAGCTGTGCCGCCGCGGCCCACGCGGCGAGCGGAGCGCTGCCGGCCAGAACCGCTGCGCGCGTAGGCAGTACGGCCATCGTCGCCCCGGTCATGGCCGCGAGCAACAGAACCGCAACGACGACGAGCAGCGGCCATGGGGGCGGGTCCTCGGCGATGAAATCGCGAGCGAGGATATCGTCGATGATATTGGCCATGCGCTCGACCCCCGACAGCGGCGTGATGCCGAAAGGCGATGCGAACGCGTCGGGGCTGCCGAGGAAAGAAGCACCTATCAGGACCACGCGTCCGCGCAAGGCCGGCGCCGGAATGCGGCCCTCCACCAAATCGACGAAGGAGAAGGTGGGGAAGGTGCCGCGCGGCCCGCGATAGTTGATGAGAAGCCGCATGGCTGGATCGGTAGGGACCACGGTCTCGCCGATGCGCACGCCCTCCCCGAGCGCCAAGCCGACGTCCTGCCACGGCACGCCGAGATATGCCGCGGCCGCGCGCACGGACATCGAGGGCAGGAAATCGGCCTCGAACGGCAAGGCGAGATAATCGTAGCGAGGGGCGCCGTC
>DATEQI010000072.1:0-16551 GCA_035272805.1 Alphaproteobacteria bacterium
CAGAACAACGCCGCCATGCTGACCACCTTCAACGAGGCGGACATGTCGGCGGTCATCGCACTCAGGAGCCGTTACCGCGACAGCTTCGAGAAGAAGCACGGCGTGCGTCTCGGCTTCATGTCCTTTTTCGTCAAGGCTTGCGTGGTCGGCCTCAAGGAGCTGCCCTCGGTCAACGCGCAGATCGACGGCGAGGACATCGTCTACAAGAACCACTACGATTTCGGCATCGCCATCGGCAGCGGCCAGGGCCTGGTGGTCCCGGTGGTGCGCGACGTGGACCGGAAATCCTTCGCCGAGATCGAGAAGGAGATCGGCGCCCTCGGCCAGCGCGCGCGCGAGGGCAAGCTCGCGATCGAGGAGCTGACGGGGGGCACCTTCACGATCACCAACGGCGGCATCTACGGCTCGCTCATGTCGACGCCGATCATCAATCCGCCGCAAAGCGCCATTCTCGGCATGCACAAGATCCAGGAGCGGCCGGTGGCGCGCGAAGGCAAGATCGAGATCCGGCCGATGATGTATCTCGCCCTCTCCTACGATCACCGCGTCATCGACGGCCGCGAGGCGGTCAGCTTCCTCGTGCGCGTGAAGGAGTGCATCGAGGCGCCCGAGCGCATGCTCATCGAGATGTGAGGGTACCCCCCTCCCATCGGCCGCTCCTCTACGGGCGGCCGATCCCCCTCAAGGGGGGAGGGGAAGATGTTCGCACATCCAACAAAATTCCCCCTCCCCCTCGAAGGGGGAGGGTTGGGGTGGGGGTGAACCTTCCGAATATAGGGAGCTCAGGGGATGCCCGACTCATACGACCTCGTCGTCATCGGCGGCGGCCCCGGCGGCTATGTCGCCGCCATCCGCGCGGCACAACTCGGCATGAAGGTGGCGTGCGTGGATAAGCGCGGCAGCCTCGGCGGCACCTGCCTCAATGTGGGCTGCATCCCCTCCAAGGCGCTGCTGCAATCGAGCGAGAAGTTCGACGAGGCGAAGCGCGCGCTTGCCGTCCACGGCGTCAAGGTGGCCGGCGTCGAGCTCGATCTCCGCGCCATGATGGCGCACAAGGACAAGGTCGTCGCCGACAACACGCGCGGCGTGGAGTTCCTCTTCAAGAAGCACAAGATCGCCTATGTGAAAGGCACGGGCCGCATCCAGCGCCCCGGCCTCGTCGAAGCGAGCTTGCTCGAGGGCGGGGAGGCAGTGCTCGCGGCGCGCGGCATCGTGATCGCGACGGGCTCGGACTCGGCCCCCCTCGCTGGCGTCGAGGTGGACGAGAAGGCGATCGTAAGCTCGACCGGAGCGCTCGCGCTCGAGGGCGTGCCCGGGCATCTCGTCGTCGTGGGTGCCGGCTACATCGGTCTCGAGATGGGCTCGGTCTGGCTGAGACTCGGCGCGCAGGTCACCGTCGTCGAGTTTCTCGACCGCATCCTGCCCGGCATGGACGGCGAGATCGCCAAGCAGTTCCAGCGCCTGCTCGAGCGCCAGGGCTTCAAGTTCCGCCTCGCGACCAAGGTCGCGGCTGCCAAAAGCGGCAAGTCGGGCGTGAGCGTCACGCTCGAGCCGGCAGAGGGGGCAGCGGGCGGCGGCGCTGCCGAGACGCTCGCCTGCGACGTGGTGCTGGTGTCGGTCGGCCGGCGTCCCTTTACCCACGGCCTCGGCCTCGAGGCTTTGGGCGTCGCCCTCGACAACCGCGGCATGGTCCAGGTCGACGAGGGCTTCGAGACCAACGTCAAGGGCATTTATGCCATCGGCGACGTGATCCGCGGCCCCATGCTCGCGCACAAGGCGGAGGACGAGGGGGTCGCCGTCGCCGAGATCCTCGCGGGCCAAAAGGGCCATGTGAACTACGAGGCGATTCCCGGTATCGTCTACACCTTCCCCGAGGTGGCGGCGGTCGGCAAGAGCGAGGAGCAGCTCAAGGCGAGCGGTATTGCCTACAAGGTCGGCAAGTTCCCCTTCTCGGCCAACGCGCGCGCGCGCGCGGCGGCGACCACGGACGGCTTCGTCAAGATGCTGGCGGACGCCAAGAGCGACCGCGTGCTCGGCTGCCACATTCTCGGCCCCGATGCGGGTACCCTCATCCACGAGGTCGTGGTGGCGATGGAGTTCGGCGGCTCGGCCGAGGACATCGCGCGCACCTGCCACGGCCATCCGACGCTCAACGAAGCGGTCAAGGAAGCCGCCCTCGCCGTCGGCGGGCGCGCGATCCACATTTGAGACGATGCGCCGTCCCTCACCCGGCGGCGCACCCTTGCGGGTTCGCCGCCACCCTCTCCCGCCAGCGGGAGAGGGAAGGGGCCCATCGCGTGAGCGATGGGAAGGGTGAGGGATGGCTGCGCGCTGATCCGATCGCTACCATGCGCTTATGACGCCCTCCCCCGCCCGCTTCGCCGCCGCGATGGTCGCGGCCGAGGTGCTCGGCATGCTCGGCATCTCCGCCTTCCCGGCCCTCCTGCCGAGCTTCACGCGAAGCTGGGGCCTGAGCGCCACCGAGGCCGGCTGGATCAGCGGGCTCTATTTCGCCGGCTATGTGGTGGCGGTGCCGCTGCTCACCGCCCTCACGGACCGCATGGCCCCGCGCCGCATCTATCTCGCCTCGACCGCCTTGGGCGGGATCGCCAATCTCGGCTTCGCCCTCACCGCGCACGACTTCTGGAGTGCGGTCGGCTGGCAGGTGCTCGCGGGCATCGGGCTTGCCGGAACCTACATGCCCGGGCTCAAGGCGCTCACCGACCGCATCTCGGGCCGGATGCAGTCGCGCGCGCTCGCCTCCTACACGAGCGGCTTCTCGCTCGCGATCAGCATCTCCTTTCTCATGGCGGGCGAGCTGGCACCGGCCTGGGGTTGGCGCTGGGCCTTCCTCGTACCCGCGGGCGGTGCTGCCGTCGCCTTCGCCATCGCCTGGCTCGCACTCGTGCCCACAGCGCTTCCGCAGGAGCGCCCGGGCACGCGCCGCCTTCTCGATTTCCGCCCGGTGCTGGCCAACCGCGCCGCGATGGGCTTCATGCTCGGTTATTGCTTCCACGTCTGGGAGCTCTTCGGCGTGCGCAGCTGGATGGTCGCCTTCCTCGCCTTCAGTGCCACCCTGCAGCCTGCCGGCAGCCCGATTTGGGAACCGACCTGGATCGCGACCGGCATGACCTTGCTCGGCGTCTTCTTCAGCGTCGGCGGCAACGAGCTCTCGCTGCGCTACGGCCGCCGGCCGACGCTCGCGGCGCTGATGTCGCTCTCGGCCCTCTTCGCCTGCGGCATCGGCTTCGCCGCCGCCTGGGACTATCGCCTCCTCGCCCTCCTGGCGCTCTTCTACGGCGGCCTGGTGATGGCGGACTCGGCCTCGCTCACGGCCGGCCTGGTCGAGGCGGCAACGCCCGGCTTCCGGGGCGCGACGATGGCGCTCTATTCCTCGATCGGCTTCCTGGGCGGCTTCTTGGGCCCGCTCGTCTTCGGCAACGTGCTGGATCGCGCAGGTGGAGCGCATGACGTCCATGCCTGGGGCCTCGCCTTCGCCAGCCTCGGCATCGCGGTCGCCTGCGGGCCGCTGGCACTCTTCCTGCTACGGCCGCGCCATGCGCCGAGTTGAGCGGCATCCGCTTGCTTTTCGGCAGCTGTACCGCTATATTGTAGCACAAGTACTACAATGGAGCGTGACATGCGGGCCGTCAGTGCACGTGAAGCCAACCAGTCTTTCGCGAAGGTGCTCTCCCGCGCCGAGGCGGGCGAGGAGGTCGTGATCACCCGGCGCGGCCGGCCCGTGGCGGTGTTAGCGCCTTATCGCGCTCCGGCGATGACGCCCGAACGGGAAGCCGCGATCGAGCGGGCCAAGAGGATGATGGAGAAGGGCCTGCCCTGGGGGCGCGCGTTTCGCCGATTCACACGCGACGAAATGCACGAGCGTTGATACTACAGTGAGGCGTAACATGCGGACCGTCAGCGCGCGCGAAGCGAACCAGGCATTCGCGAAAATGCTCTCCCGCGCGGAGGCCGGCGAGGAGGTCGTCATCACCCGGCGCGGCCGGCCCGTGGCGGTGCTGGTACCTTATCGCGCTCCGGCGATGACGCCCGAACGGGAGGCCGTAATCAAACGTTTCGAGCGGATGTTGAAGAAGGGCTTGCCGTGGGGCTCCTCATTTCGCCGCTTCACAAGAGATGAGATGCACGAGCGGTGATCGTCACGCTCGACACGAACGTCCTCGTCTATGCCATGGGACCTGCGCAGGACCGGAAGTGCATCATTGCCCGAGAGCTTGTGCTGCGAGGCGTTCGGCTGGGAAATTTGATAGTGCTCCTGCAGACCTTGATCGAGTGCAGCAGCGTCGCCATTCGCAAGGTTGGGATGGGGACGACGGAAGTTCAGAATGCCGTCGCCCTCTGGCGCGAAGCGTTGCCGGTGGAACCAACCATTTACGAAGATTTGCCCACGGCGCTCAGCATGGTGGCACGGCATCGCCTTGCCTTCTGGGATGCAATCCTGTGGGCGACCGCGCGCCGTATCGGCGCGCAGTATTTCTTGACCGAGGATTTTCAAGACGGACGGACGTTGGAAGGCGTCCGCTTCGTCAATCCGTTTGCAGCCGGGAACGACTCCTTGATCGAGCGCATCCTGCCACGCTGAGCCGGCTACCCCCGCGCGCGCGGATGCGCCTTCTCGTAGACGGCGATGAGGGTCTCGGCCTCGACCTCGGTGTAGCGCTGCGTGGTCGAGAGCGAGGCGTGACCGAGGAGCTCCTGGATCGTGCGCAGATCGCCGCCGGCGGCCAGGAGATGGGTGGCGAAGCTGTGGCGGAGCGCGTGCGGCGTCGCACTCTCGGGCAGGCTGAGCCAGACGCGCAATTTCCGCATCTGGCCTTGCACGATGGCGGGATCGAGTGCCGCCCCCCGCGCGCCGAGAAAGAGTGCTCCGCTCGGGCCCGGGTCGTAGGGGCAAAGTGCGAGATAGCGCGCGATCGCCTCGCGCACGACCGGGAGCACCGGTACCAAGCGCTCCTTCCTTCCCTTGCCGAGCACGCGCAGCACCTCACCCGAGGGGGCCTCGTGCCGCTTCAGGCCCAACGCCTCGCCGATGCGCAGCCCGCCGCCGTAGAGGAGTGTGAAGATCGCCACGTCGCGCGCCGCGATCCACGGCACCTCCGAGAGCGCGGCGGCCTTGTCGATGACGTCGGCGGCATCCGCGACCGTGAGCGCCTTGGGCAGCGAGCGGGGCAGCTTGGGCGTGCGCACGGCGCGCACCGCCGCCGCATCCGCGAGCCCGCGGCGCTCGCAAAAGCGGAAGAAGCTGCGCAGCACCGAAAGCGCGCGCGCGCTCGAGCTGCGCGCGAGCCCGTCCATCGTGCGCCGCGCGAGCCAGGCGCGGAAGTCGGCCGCACGCAACGCCGCGAGCGACGCGAGCTTTGGCGCCTCGCCGAGATGCCCGGCCAGGAAGGCCATGAAGCTCGCGAGGTCGCGGCCATAGGCCTCGACCGTGTGGAGGGAGGCGCGCCGCTCGTTGGCGAGCCAGCTCTGCCATGCCATGATCGCCGCGCGCAGGTCCGCGGCCGCGATGAAGGCTTCGGCGCCTAGAGGGGCAGGTCCAGCCATGCGCGGATGCTGATCTCGACGACGCGCGCGAGAAAGCCGAGAAGCTCCGTGCCCTGGCCCGGATGGAAGCGGCTCTCCTTGCGCGAGCCGAGGGCCAAGAGGCCGACCGGCGTCGCCGGGCTGATCTTGAGGCGCAGCATCGCGTCGGAGCGCACGAGGGCGGCGCCCGCGCCGAAGATGGCGCGCTCGCCGCGCACGCTCTGGCGCAAGAGCAGGTCGCGCGCCGGGCCGAGGAGGCGGTCGACGGCGCCGCGGTCGAGCAGGCGCACGCCGGTCGTCTCGCAGCGCGGCGGCGGGCTTCCCGCGGCCTCGATGCAGAGTGCGGCCACGTCGAGGCCGAGGAAGACCGGCAAATCGATGGTGGTCACTTGGATGAGGTGCTCGAAGCTCGACGCCCCCATGAGCGCCAGCACCGCACGGTGCACGCGCGCCTGGCTCTTGAGGTTGAGGCGCGCGAGCCCGACCATCTGCTGGCCCTCCTCCTCGAGCTCGCGCAGGCGCCGCTTGAGGCGCTCAGCCATGAAGCGCTGCAGGTCGACGATGCGGTCCCCGCTCTCGCGCTCGAGGCTCAGGAGGGGGGCGAGCAGCTCGGCATGCTCGGCGAGAAACTCGGGATGCGCGCGCAGATAGGCGAGGACTTGGGAATCGTCCAGGCCGCTCTCGAGCTCGGGGGTCGCTTGTTCGTTAGGCTTTTGCAACGGCGCGCGGTCCCTGTTCGTGTCCGAGGATCGACTGGCCCGTCTTGGCCCAGTCGGCGAGGAATTGGGCGAGGCCCTTGTCGGTGAGCGGATGGACGAAGAGCTGGCGCAAGACCTGCGGCGGCAAGGTCGCGACATGGGCGCCCAGCCGCGCCGCCTCGACGACGTGCAGCGGATGGCGCACGGAGGCGACCAGCACCTCGGTCTTGAAGCTCGGATATTGGCGATAGATCGCGACGATGTCGCGGATGAGCTCGATGCCCGGCTGGGAGATGTCGTCGAGGCGGCCGATGAAGGGGGAGATGAACGACGCCCCCGCCTTGGCTGCGAGGATCGCCTGGGCGGACGAGAAGCAGAGCGTCACGTTGACCATGCTGCCCTCGTCCGAGAGCGCCTTGCAGGTCTTGAGGCCGTCGATGGTGAGCGGCACCTTGACCGCCACGTTCTTGGCAAGCCGCGCCAAGCGGCGGCCCTCGGCCAGCATGGTGGCATGGTCGGTCGCGGTCACCTCGGCACTGACGGGCCCGGGGACCACCGCGCAGATCTCCTGGATGACGTCGAAGAACTTCTTCCCGGTCTTGGCGACGAGCGAGGGGTTGGTGGTGACGCCGTCGAGAAGCCCGGTGGTGGCGAGCTCACGGATTTCCCCCAAGTCGGCGGTATCGACGAAGAACTTCATGGCGGCCCCGCTCCTCTGCGAATACGCGCGCTCGCTCAGCTTACCCTCACCCCGGCCCTCTCCATTGCGGAGCAATGGGAGGGCGAGGGGGGCGTTCCGCCGCCCCCCGTTTCCGGCTACTACTGTAGCCAATGACCATGGAAAACACCATCTCGGCGAAGGCCGCGGGCTTCACGCAAAGGCTTGCGGTGCTCCTACCCCTGCCCTTGGCCGGCGCCTATGATTACGGCGTGCCGGAGGGCCTGGAGCTGGCGCCGGGCGATTTCGTGCGCGTGCCGCTCGGCAGCCGCGAGGCGATCGGCGTGGTCTGGGGCGAGGCCACGGGCGAGGTCGCCGCGCACAAGCTCAAGGCGGTCGGTGGGCGCCTCGACACCCCGCCTCTCCCGGAGGCCGAGCGCCGCTTCATCGATTGGGTGGCCCATTACACCCTCTCCCCGCCAGGGGTGGTGCTGCGCATGGCGATGTCGGCCTCCCGCGCGCTCGAGCCGCCGCGGCCGAGCCTTGCCTATGCGCGCACCCCCACCCCGCTCGAGGAGCTCGCTCTCAGGCTCACGCCCGAACGCCGGCGCGTGCTGGCGCTGCTCGAGGATGGCCCGCCGCGGAGCCCGCTCGAGCTCGCACGCGAGTCGGGTGTGACGCCCGGCGTCATCAAGGGCCTCTTGGCCGCGGGTGCGCTCGAGGCGGTGGCGCTCCCGCCCCCTTCGCCCTTCGCGCTGCCCGACCTCGGCCACCCCGGTGTCGAGCTCTCAGCCGCACAAGCGGCAGCGGCCGCCACTTTGCGCGAGCGCGTCGCGGCAGGCGGCTTCAGCGTCACGCTGCTTGACGGCGTCACCGGCTCAGGCAAGACGGAGGTCTATTTCGAGGCCATTGCCGCGGCCTTGCGCGCGGGGCGGCAGGCCCTCGTGCTGGTGCCCGAGATCGCCCTTACCCAGCAGTGGCTCGCGCGCTTCGAGCGTCGCTTCGGGGTCGCCCCCGCGGCGTGGCACTCCAATCTCTCCTCCGCGGCGCGGCGCATGACTTGGCGCGCGGTCGCGGAAGGACGGGTGAAGGCGCTGGTGGGGGCCCGCTCGGCCCTCTTCCTACCCTTCCCCGAGCTGGGCCTCATCGTGGTCGACGAGGAGCACGACGCCTCCTTCAAGCAGGAGGACGGCGTCATCTACCATGCGCGCGACATGGCGGTGGTGCGCGGGCGCCTCGGCGGTCATGCCGTCGTCCTCGCCTCCGCCACCCCCTCGCTCGAGACGATCGAGAATGTGCGCCAGGGCCGCTACCAGGTGCAGCACCTGCCCGAGCGCCACGGCGGCGCCACGCTGCCCGAGATCAGCGTCATCGACATGCGCGCCCAAGCACCGGCGCGCCAATCCTGGCTCTCCCCGGCCTTGCGCCAGGCGCTCGCCGCGACGCTCGAGGCCGGCGAGCAGGCCATGCTCTTCCTCAATCGCCGCGGCTACGCGCCTTTGACGCTTTGCCGCGGCTGCGGCCACCGCCTGAAGTGCCCGCAATGCTCCGCCTGGCTCGTCGAGCATCGCCTGCTCGGGCACCTGCAGTGCCATCATTGCGGCCATACCGCGAGCGTGCCGAGGGCGTGCCCGGAATGCGGTGCTCACGCCAGCTTCGTCGCCTGCGGTCCGGGCATCGAGCGCCTTGCCGAGGAGGTCGCGGGGCTTTTGCCCGCGGCCCGCCTCGCGATCGTGGCGAGCGACACGCTCGGCGGCCCCGAGGAGATCGCCGAGCTCGTCCGCCAGGTCGAGGCGCGCGAGATCGATGTGCTGATCGGCACCCAGATCATCGCCAAGGGCCATCACTTCCCGATGCTGACCCTGGTCGGCGTCGTCGATGCGGACCTCGGGCTCGACGGCGGCGAGTTGCGCGCGGCGGAGCGCACCTACCAGCTCCTCTCGCAGGTGGCCGGGCGGGCCGGCCGCGAGATGCGGCCCGGCCGCGTCCTCTTGCAGACCTACCGGCCCGACCATCCGGTGATGCGGGCGCTCCTCGCAGGCGAGCGCGAGAGCTTCCTCGCCGTCGAGGCGGAGATGCGGCGCCAGGCCGGCTTTCCCCCCTTCGGCCGGCTCGCCGCCCTCATCCTGGCGAGCCACGACGAGGCGGCCGTCGAGCGTGCCGCGCGCAGCTTCGGGCGCACCGCACCTCGGGGTGCCGGGATCGAGGTGCTGGGTCCGGCACCGGCACCCATGGCACTTCTGCGCGGCCGCTTCCGCCGCCGCCTGCTGCTCAAGGCCGCGCGCGGAACCAACCTCCAGGCCGTGCTCACGAGCTGGCTCGCGCGGGTCGAGGTGCCGCCAAGCGTGCGCGTCGTGGTCGACGTCGATCCCTACAGCTTCCTTTGAGATGGCGCGCTATCGCGGGCAACAGGCGATCGTATCGGTTTCGCTCGATGATTTGGCGCGCCGGTCCTGATCCGCTTGACTCGATGGCCATCGATGAAGTTGTATTATTGCAACGTGGGAGCGTGTGAGCCGAGGCTCACGGCATCCTCGCCCCTCGGAGGCGGATCGCCAAGCGCCTTCGGTCCGGGGCCTTCAAGGACCGTTCCCGCTTAACCTCCGCCGCGCCGCACTCTCCAGATCTGCCAACCGCCGGCCGTCCGGGCAATGCCCGGCCGGCTCGAGCCGCTGTGCGCTTTGGCTCGTCCCACCTGCCGACGCATCCTTTAACCCCTCAGCAAGGAGGAACGCTCCCATGGACCCCAGGCCCAAGAAGAATATCCTGCGTGATGACAACGACAACCCCGTGTACGACAAGAAAGGTCACGTCATCGAAATACCGCCCGGCGAGGATCCCCACTTCTTCATCGAGCAAGGCCTGCTTGATCGCATGCGTACGGGTGGCGTTCCGAATGAGGAAGAATTGCGTGCAATGGCTCGAATCTTGATGTCCCTGATCAAATTTGGGCAAGGAGGTCCCTGGGATTCGCAGCGGATCAAAGGCGTATCTGTGCCCGAGTTTGTCGATTATGCGACGATCGCCATCGGACTATACGGCGCTGCCGCCGGTATCCCTATAGAGACATTGTTCGCTATCCAAGACAATTACGCGTGGATTATGTCTCAGTATCCCAAAGGTACTGTATATGACGAAACCTATACCCACTTGCCGGAAAGAAATGTAGGGAATACCGAGCTCGGCTACGAATTGTACAAATCCGGTAAGATCAGCCCGTCGAAGAAGTGATGCGCATTTCGACATGCGCATTTGGATATGCTGGCCGATGCGGCGTGCGGCTGCTACAATTTTCCTGCCATGACCTCTGACGATGTGCAACCTCCAGCGGCGCCGCCGCCTGCGCAACGGCGGCGCCGCAGGGTGGCGATCTTTCTCTGGCCGGTTGCCTTCGCGATCGCGGGGCCCGCCGGTCTGGTCCTGTTCTGGTCGATCTCCTCTGATGCGGCAGTCTTCATCGGCCTTCCGTACCTCGGCCTGTGGGGGGCCGCGGCATTCGTTGCGTTTCTCCTTGCCATGATAAAGATGATTGGACGGCGGTGGCGTGGCGCTCTGTCGCTCTCCATTATGCCCCTGGCGGCACTCGCGCTGTTCGTGAACTTCAAGACCGTCTGGGATTTTGCCGCCGACGCGGGCGTATACATTCATTTCCGTGCGACGCGCGCCGCACTTCTCGCGGACATTGCCAAGCTGCCGACGGACAAAGGGCCGCGCCTCGCGATCTTCGACTGGAGCGGTTTCAGCGGCTCCGAACGTGCCTTCGTCTATGACGAGAGCGACGAGATCGTGCTCGCCAAGGAGGCGCGATCGGCGGCATGGAAGGAGCGGACTGCCAAGACCGAGCTGGGTTGCGAACTGGTGCGGGTGAAGCCGGTTGGGGACCATTTCTATATTGTCGACGTCTACTGTTAGAGCGGCTCTGCTTCAGCCTGCATGGCGGCCCGGCAACAAGCCCGCCGGCCCCAGCGCCCCTGGGCACTCGCCGCCGGGGGCTGGGAAGGCGACGGTGACGTGACGCCGCTTTCGCCCCTGTGGCCGACGCGGCGCGCTGCTGCTACGATTTTTTCGCCGTGACCTCCGACGATATGCACCCACCGGCAGCCCCACCGCCTGCGAAACGGCGCCGCCGCAGGGTCGCTCTCCTGCTATTGCCGCTCGCTTTCGCGATGGCCGGACCTGCCGGCCTGGTCCTGCTCTGGTCGATCTCCTTCGACGCGGCCTTCATGTTTGCCTTCCCGTTCCTTGGCCTCTGGGCGCTCGCGGCGCTCATTGCCCTCGTCGTCGCCGTGATATTGGCGATCGGACGGAGGTGGCTTGAGGCCCTGTCGCTCGCCCTATTTCCTCTGGCTGTGCTCGTGGCGTTCTTGAACTTCATGAGCATGTGGGGATTTGCCGTCCAAACGGGCGAATACATCCATTTCCGCGTGAAGCGCGCGGCCTATCTCGCCGACATCGCCAAGTTGCCCATGGACAAAGGCCCGCGTCTCGCGATCTTCGACTGGGGCGGTTTCGCCGGTTCGCACGCCGTCGTTTATGACGAGAGCGACGAGATTATGCTTTCCAAGGAGAAGCGGTCGGAGGCTTGGAAGGAGCGCATCGCGGGGACGGAGCTGGCCTGCGGCGTGTGGGGGGAACCGGTCGGAGACCATTTCTATATCGTCCGCATCGCCTGTTAGTCGCCCCTCGCCGCGAGCGCCTTCCGTCCCATGAGCTTCCTTGCAGGCAGGTCGGCCAAAGAAGTGGCCCGATAGGCTCGGAGACTGCTACAATTTTAGCGTCATGAGTCCCTATCAAGCACAACCGCGTGTGTCACGCCGGCGCCGAGGGGTCGCCCTCTTCCTATGGTCGCTCGCTTTCGCGATGGCCGGGCCCGTGGGCTTGATCGCGCTGTCCTCGATCTCCTCTGATGCGGCAGTCTTCATCGGCCTTCCGTACCTCGGCCTGTGGGCGGCCGCGGCATTCGTTGCGTTTCTCCTTGCCATGATAGAGATGATTCGACGGCGGTGGCGTGGCGCCCTGTCGCTCTCCATTCTTCCCCTGGCGGCGCTCGCGATGTTCGCGAACTTCAAGACCGTTTGGGATTTTGCCGCCGACGCCGGCGTATACATTCATTTCCGTGCGACGCGCGCCGCACTTCTCGCGGACGTTGCCAAGCTGCCGACGGACAAAGGGCCGCGCCTCGCGATCTTCGACTGGAGCGGCTTCCTCGGCTCCGTGCGTGCCTTCGTCTATGACGAGAGCGACGAGATCGCGCTCGCCGAGGAGGGGCGCTCGGCGGCATGGAAGGCGCGGACTGCCAAGACGGAGCTGGGTTGCGAACTCGTGCGGGTGAAGCCGGTTGGGGACCATTTCTATATTGTCGACGTCGACTGTTAGAGCGGCTCTGCTTCAGCCTGCATGGTGGCCCGGCAAAAAAAACTTGGCAGCCCCAGATGGTCGGCGGCGTCGTGGGGGCGGAGCCGGTCGGGGGCCATTTCTATATTGTCCGCATCGGCTGTTAGTCGGCCCTCGTCGCGTGATGGCGATCCTCCGAGCTTCCTTTGGGCCCTTAACTGGCCAATAATCGACCTGCGCGGCAGGGAAGTGCGGGAAAAGGGAGGGAGCGATGGACAAGGCGATCGGCAAGGCGGAGCCTGACGCGGAGATCGTCGCCATCCGGCACGATATCCACCGCCATCCCGAGCTCTCCTATGAGGAGACGCGGACGAGCGATCTCGTGGCCGAGCGGCTCGCCCGTTGGGGCTACGAGGTGCACCGGGGGCTCGGCAAGACCGGCGTCGTCGGCACGCTCAAGCGCGGCGGCGGCACGAGGCGCATCGGCATCCGCGCCGACATGGACGCGCTCCCCATCCACGAGACGACGAACCTGCCTTACGCGAGCGTGCATCCCGGCAAGATGCACGCCTGCGGCCACGACGGTCATACCGCGATGCTGTTGGGTGCGGCCAAGGCGCTCGCCGAGGCGCCGAGCTTCGACGGCACCGTGCACCTCATCTTCCAGCCGGCCGAGGAAGGCCAGGCGGGGGCGCGCAGGATGATCGAGGACGGCCTCTTCCGCCGCTTCCCCTGCGACGCGGTCTTCGGCATGCACAACATGCCGGGCTATCCCGAGGGCAAGCTCGTCTTCCGGCCCGGGCCCTTCCTGGCCTCGGCCGACCGCTTCGACGTCACCATCGAGGGTATCGGCGGGCACGGCGCCGTACCGCACAAGACGGTCGATCCCGTGGTGGTGGCGGCGAGCACGGTGATGGCGCTGCAGACGATCGTCGCGCGCAACATCGACCCCCAGCTCCCCGCCGTGGTGACGGTCGGTGCGATCAAGGCCGGCGAGGCGGCGAACGTGATCCCGGGAGAGGCCGAGATGCGGCTCTCGGTGCGCTCGCTCGATCCCGAGGTGCGCATGGCCTTGCGCCGGCGCGTCGCCGCCCTCATCACGGCGCAGGCCGAGAGCTACGGGGCCACGGCGCGCGTGCGCCTCCACGAGGGCTATCCGGTCCTCGTCAATCACGCGAAGGAGACGGCGTTCGCGGCGGAGGTGGCCAAGGAGCTCGTCGGGCCCGAGAACGTCGAGACGAATCCGGCACCCCTCATGGGGAGCGAGGATTTCGCCTATATGCTGGAGGAGCTCCCCGGCTCCTATCTCCTCATCGGCAACGGTGCGGGCGAAGGCAGCTGCATGGTCCACAATCCCGGCTTCGACTTCAACGACCGCTGCATCGCCATCGGCAGCCGCTATTGGGTGCGCCTCGTCGAGCGCTATCTCGCGAAAGGGTGAGACGCGTTCGAGAAAGCGCGCGGCGAGGGACGGGTCTCACTCGTTCGGGGCCGGGCCTCGGTTCGAGCGCTCCGGCCGATCGTAGCCGGCCCTCAAGGCCAGCCACAGCTGCGCCGCTAGGGAGAGGCTGAGGAGGCAGGCGAGTGCTGCCATCGCACCTTCGCCCACGAGGGGCCGGAAGGCGAGCTCCACGCGGTGATCGCCGGGCGGCAGCGCGAGCGTCTTGAAGCCGTCGGCGTTGCGCGCGAGCGGCACGCGCTTGCCGTCGAGGGTTGCCTGCCAAGCGGGCAGCCAGGCGTCCCGGTAGACCAGATCGCCGCCGGCGGGTGTCGTCACCGCAATGGTGAGATCGTTGGCGCTGAAGCGAACCACCCGCGCGTCGCCGGCGGGGTCGCTGATCGTGAGCTTGGGCAGGCCGCAGCCGAAGGCCGCGTCGAAATCGCCGCGCAGCCGCTCGAGCTTGCCATCCGTCATTTCGTCATCCGTGGCGCCGCGCCGCTTGAGCGCCTCGCCGACCCAGCGCGCATAAGTATCCGAGCGCGCGTTGGGTACGCACGGATCGATGCCGAGAAACGACCACATGCCATGGTAGCGGGCGCCGATCTTCTCGTAGGGGGCCGCCAACGTCGGGTTGGCCACGCGCACCGGCTGGTAGACGAGCGCCCGCGGCCGTTTGTACCAGGGCTCGACCAGAACCTGGCCGGCCGCCTCTGCCGGCGTCGGCCGGATTTCGGCGAGGGCTGCATAGAAGGTCGCCTCGAAGGCGACGCGATGAGCGACCACCTCGCCGGCGAGCACGAACGCAAGGATGGCCGGGCCCCATGGCTTCAGCCTATTTCCGCTAAAGAACACCAGCACCAGTGCCACCGCGAGTGCCGCGCCGCCGGCAATGGCGATCCAGCCGTAAACGAAGGAGTCCCAATAGAACAGAAGCGCGTAGTGATGCGCCTGGAACACGCTTGCGACGAGCACGACCATCGCCGCCGCATACAAGAGTGCCGCGCAATTCCTGCCCTCGAGCGCCCTCGCATCCGCAAGCACGGTGGTGACGACCAATATGGCGAACGGCTTCGCGAACACCGAGGCGTAGCTCACCGGCCGATAGAGCTTCATCCACGGCACCCAGTCGTAGACCCACTCGCCCACGGGAAACTGGTTCGGCAGCGAGAATGCCGTGATCAGCAGCAGCAGGATGAGAAGCTCGGGAACGAAGCGCGTGCGCCAGCCGAAGACGAGGGCATAGAGCAGCACCGCGAGATTGCCGGCACCGAAGTAGAGCCATACGTCGTAGGTGGTGATCGGGCGGCCGATGAACACATCCAACAGGCGGAGGGCTGGTATCCCATAGAGGTAGTAGAGGAAGACATGGAGGCTCGGCAGCAGGGTCTGCGGGTCGCGCAGGCGGACGGAGAAGCGGATCGTCTCCCAGGCCTCGCGGTCGATGGCGATGAGCCCCAGCGCGAGGGCCGCGGTCAAGAGTGCCACCGCGAGTGCCGGCAGCGTGAACGCGCTCGAGAGAACGCATCGCCACTCCGCCGCCAACGCTTTGCGGTAGCGCAAGCCCGCCATGAGCGCGAAGAGCGCGCAGAGATAGACTTCGGGGATGACAAAGTATTGCGGGTTGCCGTAGACGTTCGCCATCAGCACCAGAACGCTTGCCAAGAGGTAGATGGCCTGCCGCGTCCTGAGGAAGCGCACGATGAAGAGCATCATGAAGAGGAAGGTCAAGGCGAAGCCGTAGCTGAAGTTGGGCTGGGTCTCCATGTAGTGGCTGAGCGGCATGGCGACGGCGGCCAAGGCCACGTGCGGGCCCGGCTTTCCGCTGAGCTCGCGCGCGAGAAATGCCGCGGCCACCCCGATCAGCGCGAAGTCCGTCCCCACGGCAGCAAAAAAGAGAAGCTTGATATCGGTAATTCGGAAAAGGGCGCCGAGGAGGCCCGCCGCCGCCTTCGTCGGGCCGAAGGTGAAGGCAATCTCGAAGGCGTTGGGCAGCCCGTAGCTCGCGTAGGGCTGCCACAGCGGGATCTCGCCGCCTGTGACAATCGAGGAATAGTCGTAGTGGAAGAGCTGGTAGAAGGAGAAGACGTCGTTCTGGGGGAAATAGGCATCCGCATAACCCGCCCAGCCGACGGCAAGGCCGCTCGCGAGCGCGAGCAGGAGGGGCAGGCGCATGGGGCCGTCTAGTCGCACGCGCGGTCCTGCTTGGGCCGCCAGAACCACAGCTCGCGCCAGAACTGGAAATAGTAGGCGGCACCCCAGCGGAAAATCTTCAGCTTGCGTTTGCCGCCGATGCGCTCCGGCTCGCCCGCCGCGACCTCGCCGATGCGCTTCTTCGCCTTGAGTGCCCGCACCGACATGATCGGCTCCCAGCTGATGGTGGTGCCGAACAAGCGCTCCGGCAGGCGATAGGTAGCCTCGGCGGTAAGGTCCAGATCGTCGATCAACCCGCGGCGGAAGGCGCGATAGATCACCATGACGTCGGTATAGGAGCCGCGGTGCAGCAGATTGACGGTGCGGGTGAAGAGCCAATTGCCGAAGCCGGTGAGCATGTCGTCATCATCGCTGTGCGCGTCGCCCAGGTAGCGCGAGCCGATCACCAGGTCATAGCCCTCGCGGACCTTGGCGATCATCTCCGGAATGAACTCGGGGTCGCAATTGCCATCCGGGCTGAGCGTCAGGATGATGTCGCCCGTGAACTGAGGCAGGGCGTCGAAATAGGCGAAGCGGACCCCCGGCCGGCGTTGGACGAAGACCTCATAGCCGTGCGCGCGGCACCATTCGAGGGTGCCGTCGGTCGAGCCGCCGTCAACGACGACGAGCTGATCGTACCATTCCGGCCGGATGCGCGGAAGGATGGCCTTGACCCCCTCCACCTC
>DATEQI010000073.1:0-5074 GCA_035272805.1 Alphaproteobacteria bacterium
CCCGCCCTCCGACCCGCAATGGAAGGGGGCGCCGTCCGCGCGCTTCCTGAGCCACGCGGCGGCACTCCTCGCCGCGCGCGGCGCCGCCATCGTCAACATCGACGTGACCATCATCTGCGAGCGGCCCAAGGTCGGCCCCCACCGCGCCGCCATGGCCGCGCGCCTCGCCGAGATTCTCGGCATCGCGGTCGAGCGGGTGAGCGTGAAAGCCACCACCACCGACCGGCTCGGCTTCACCGGCCGCGGCGAAGGCATCTCGGCGCAGGCGATCGCGACCGTCCGCCTGCCGCTGGAGCCGTGACCCGTGTCAGCCTTCGGCCTCGTTCGCCCTGCCCTTCCCTTCCGCCACCCGGCAACGCTTGTCTGCACCTGGTTCGGCGCGGGCCTGCTGCCGGTTGCACCCGGTAGCTGGGGCTCGCTCGCCGCCCTCCCCTTCGCCTGGCTCATGCTCGCCTGGGGCAGTCCGCGGCTTCTTTTCGTGGCGGCACTCCTCGCCTTCCTCCTCGGCTGGTGGGCGACGGCCCACTACATGCGCCATACGGAAGCCAAGGACCCGCAGGAGGTCGTCATCGACGAGGTATCGGCGCAATGGCTGACGCTCGTTTTCGCAGACCCGGCGGTGTGGTGGCACTGGCTCCTCGGCTTCGCCCTCTTCCGCCTCTTCGACATCGCGAAGCCGTGGCCCGCGAATATCATCGACCGCCAGCGCTCGGCCCTGGCCGTGATGGCCGACGACACCGTAGCAGCCCTCTATGCCCTCGTCGCCTTCGCCGTCTTCGTCCCTCTCTTCCCCGTGGTCGCCAGCGTGTGGAGAGCGCTCCATGGCTCCTGAGCCTGCCATCGCGGCGGCGCGGGCCGTGCTGGAGGCATGCCGCGCGCGCACGCTCCGCCTGGTGACGGCCGAGTCCTGCACCGGCGGTCTCGTGGCCGCGACCTTGACCGAGATCGCCGGCAGCTCGGACGTCGTCGAAGGCGGCTTCGTCACTTACTCGGACGAGGCGAAGGAGGCGATGCTCGGCGTGCCGCACGAGCTCCTCGAGGCGCACGGTGCCGTGAGCGAGCCCGTTGCCCGCGCCATGGCAGAGGGGGCACTTCTGCGTGCCGTGCGAGCCGATTTGAGCGTGGCCATCACAGGAGTGGCCGGCCCGAGCGGGGGAAGTGCCGAGAAGCCGGTAGGGCTCGTGTTCATTGCCTCGGGGAGGCGCGGCGGCCCCCTCTTCTGCGAGCGCCACGTCTTTGCCGGCGACCGGCGCGCCATTCGGGAGGCCGCGGTCCTGCGCGCGCTCGAGCTGCTCCTGCAGCAAGCCGCGAGGACTTGAGGATAGGGCGTCGGCCCCCGCGCTCGGGGTCTTACGACGCCTTGTCGGACGGCTTCAGTATGCCCCGCCGCAGCATCGGCAGGAAGGCGTCGGCCGGCACGGGCTCGTGGAAAATGAAACCCTGGAGCGCGTCGCACTGAAGGGCCTGCAAATAAGTGAGTTGCCGGTGCGTCTCCACACCTACGGCGACGGTGTCCTTGCTCATCGCGTGCGACATCGAGATCATGGCCTGGACCAATGCGCCATGGGCCTGGTCGGTGGTCATACGCGAAATGAACAGCCGATCGATCTTGATCGTATCGAAGGGCAGGAGTGCGAGCTGGCTCAGCACCGAATGCTCGACGCCGAAGTCGTCGATGGCGAACTGCAGCCCGGCCTCGGCCAGCTCCTTCATCACGCGGCTGGCGATCGCGACATTGCGGGCGATGGTACTCTCCGTCAACTCGAGCTTGAGGCTGCCGGGGGCCAAGCCCGTCTCGTCGAGGATCGCGAGAACGGTGCGCGCGAAGTCCTCGTGCAGGAGCTGCCAGCCCGAGAGGTTCACCGAGACGCGGAAATCCGCGATTCCGGCGTCATGCCATAGGCGCGTCTGGGCGCAGGCTTGCCTGAGCACGAAATCGCCCAGCGGGGCGATCAGACCGGTCTCCTCGGCGATCGAGATGAATTCTCCCGGCAGCACGAGGCCCCGCGCGGGATGCCTCCAGCGCACGAGCGCCTCCGCCCCGATGATGCGCAAGCTCCGCGTATCGATCTGCGGCTGATAGAAGAGGGCGAACTCTTGCCTCTCGACGGCACCCCGCAGCTCCGCCTCGAGGCTCTGTCGCAGCACGGCACTTTCCGTCATGCGGATATCGTAGAAGCGGTACTGTTGGCCGGGATTGGCCCTCGCCTCGTTCAACGCAGTGGCGGCGTTGCGGATGAGCGTCTCGCTCTTCTCACCGTCTTCCGGGCCGATGCTCACTCCCAGCGCCAGCTTGAGCGGGATCTCGTTGCCATCGACCTCGAGCTTTCCCTCGAGGGCTTGAACGATCTTGCTGGCGGGATTTCTCGCATCTTCCGCTCGCGTGAGCCCGGTCAAGAGGACGAAAAAGCGGTCGCCTCCGACATACGCGGCCGTGTCTTCCATGCGCAGCATATTGCGCAGGCGCCTGCCCGCTTCCCTGATGGCGCCGTCCGCCACCGTCATTCCCCGGCTGTCCCTCAAATCCTTGAGCGAGACCAGCTCCAGGCAAATGACCGCGACGGCACCCTTGGCGCGCTTGGCGAGCGGGAGCGCCTGCGCCAAGCGGTCCTCGAACAGGGTTTGGTTCGGCAGTCCCGTCAGCTGGTCGAAATAGGCAAGGCGATCCCGGTGCGCTTCGGCGTCCTTGAGCTCCGTGATGTCGAGCGCGATGCCGTCCCACTGGACGTCGCCATTGTCGAGCTTGCGCGGCCGCGACAAGGTTCTCAACCAGCGCGTCCGGCCGTCCGGGGTCAAAAGCCGCAACTCGACCACCATGGGCGACAGCTCCTTGGCCGAATGCGCGAGGGCATCCCGGAACCGCCCGCGGTCGTCGGGATGGATGGAGCGAATGAAATGCGCGCCGTCGCGAAGCATCTCCGCCGGATCGACGCCATAGAGATCCCACATGCGGGGGCTGACGTAGGTGTAGGTGAAGCTCCCATCGGGCCTGAGGACCCGCCGGTAAATCGCGCCGGGAACGTTTTCCGCGATGCTGAGAAGCTGCTCCTCCTTCTCGCGCCGCGCCTCCTCGGCGCGCTTGAGCGCGGTCACGTCGATGCGAACGACGGCAGTGCCGCCGTTGCTCATGCGACGCTCGGAAATCACCAGGAACGCCCCATTGCTCAGCGGTTGCTCGACGAATCCCTTGGGATCGCGGTGCCGTGCCAGGCGTTGGGCGATCCATTCCTCCTCGCGGCCCGGTGCATCGGCATAGATGCCCTTTGCGATACCTGCGCGGAGGATGTCCTCGAAGCGGGCGCCGGGTACGAAGAGTTCGGCGAGCCCGGGATGCATCCGCTTGTGCGCCTCGTTGCACATGACGAAGCGGTCATCGCGGTCATAGATCACGAAGCCGTCCGAGACGCTTTCGATGGCGTCGCGCAACAGCGCCTCCGCCTCTTCCGCGCGGCGCGGCGCATCGACGACAGCGGTCTCGTCGGTCGCCGTTCCGCGATAGCCGCTGAAGGCCCCGTCACGGTCGAAGACCGGGGTGCCGCTGACGGAAAAATGCAGGCGGCGGCCAAGCGCCGTCACGAAGGAATAACGGAAGCGGTGAAAAGGCCGATGGGCGTCCAAATCGGCCTTGTGCCGCCGCCAAAGCTCATCCGTTTGGAGATCGCCGCCGGCGAGCTGCCATCGCGTCTTGCCGAGAACGTCCGGAGGATGAATGCCGGCCGCTTCATTCCTCTCCCCCGCGATGTGGGTAAAGCGATGCTGCACATCGGTCTGCCAGAGCCAGTCGGCGGCGGCGGCGGCAAAGTCCCGGAAGCGCTGCTCGCTTTCCGCGAGCGCAGCACCCCGCTCGGCGAGCAAACGCTCGAGCGTGTCGTCTTTTTGGCGGAAGTGCCCGAACATGGCTGACCGCAGGTGGTGGATCCGGACGCAGGGTGCCACAACACAAGCGAAGAATCCATCCGCTCGATCAATGGCCTAGTCGGAAAGCGACGGTATTTGAGCTAATTCCGCCATTAGCGGCTGCGGGTGCGCTCGGGGCATCGGAGCTTGGCCCATCAGGCCTTCTCCCGTCCCCCGCCATAGAGCTTCCGCGCGCGCTCCTCGAAGGCATGGACCATCCGCCTCACCGCCTCGTTGAAGAGGAGCGTCATCGCCTTTTGCAGGAAACGCGAGTGGAACTCGAAGTCGACGTAGAAATCGATGACGCAGGTGCCGTCCGGCTGGCGCTCGAAGATCCAGTGATTGTTGAGATACTTGAACGGCCCCTCGTGATAGGTGACGTCGATGCGATCGGGTTGCTTCAGCACCACGCGCGAGGTGAAGCGCTCGCGGATCATCTTCCAGCCGATCACGAGGTCGGCGACGATCACGTCGGCCTCGCGCTTGCGGATACGCGCGGCAAGGCACCAGGGCAGGAACTCCGGGTAGCGCTCGATGTCGGCGACGAGGGCGAAAAGCTGGTCCTGCCGATAGGGCAGATGGCGCCGCTCGGCATGGGTCGGCATCGACCGCCCGCCCGCGCCTAGCGAGAGGCGAGCAAGCGATCGCGCGCCTGGCGCAAGCGGATGAAGTCGTCGCCCGCGTGATAGGAGGAGCGCGTGAGTGGCGAGCTCGCCACCATGAGGAAGCCCTTGCCGAAAGCCATCGCCTGCAAGGCCGCGAACTCCTCCGGAGCGACGAAGCGGGCGATCGGCGCGTGCTTGGGGGTCGGCTGCAGATATTGGCCGATGGTGAGAAAATCCACTTCGGCGCTGCGCAGATCGTCCATCACCTGATGGACCTCCTCCTTGCTCTCGCCGAGGCCCACCATGAGGCCGGACTTGGTGAAGATGGCGGGGTCGAGCTCCTTGACGTGCTGAAGGAGGCGCAAGGAGGCGAAGTAGCGCGCCCCCGGCCGGATCGCGGGATAGAGCCGCGGCACGGTCTCGAGATTGTGGTTGTAGACGTCGGGCCTGGCCGCGACCACGATCTCCGCGGCTCCCGCCTTCCTCAGAAAATCGGGGGTCAAGACCTCGATCGTGGTGCCGGGGGCTGCCACGTGGATGGCACGGATCGTGGCGGCGAAGTGCCCGGCCCC
>DATEQI010000074.1:0-3466 GCA_035272805.1 Alphaproteobacteria bacterium
GCCCTCGACCACCTCGAGCTCGGTCGACAGCGACTTCGCCTCCTCGACGGTGATGACGCCCTCGTTGCCGACCTTCTGCATCGCGCGCGCGATCATCTCGCCGATCTCGCGCTCGCCGTTCGCCGAGATGGTGCCGACCTGCGCGATCTCCTCGTTCGTCTTGACCTTGCGCGAGTGCTTCTTCACGTCCTCGACCACGGCTTGCACGGCGAGGTCGATGCCACGCTTCAAATCCATCGGGTTCATGCCCGCGGTCACCGCCTTAGCACCCTCCTTGATGATCGCCTGGGCGAGCACGGTCGCGGTGGTGGTGCCGTCGCCCGCCTCGTCGGAGGTCTTGCTCGCCACCTCGCGCAGCATCTGGGCGCCCATGTTCTCGAACTTGTCGGCGAGCTCGATCTCCTTGGCGACGGTGACGCCGTCCTTGGAGATGCGCGGTGCGCCGTACGACTTGTCGAGCACGACGTTGCGGCCCTTGGGACCGAGCGTCACTTTCACCGCGTTGGCGAGAATTTCGACGCCGCGCAACAGTCGCGCGCGGGCGTCGCCGCCGAATTTAACGTCCTTGGCTGCCATTGGTTCACTTCCTTACTGAATGATTCCCATGAGATCGGATTCGCGCACGATCAGAAGATCCTCGCCGCCGATCTTGACCTCGCTTCCCGTCCACTTGCCGAACAGCACGCGGTCGCCGGCTTTCACGCCGAGCGGAACCAGCTTGCCGCTGGCATCGCGCGTGCCGGGACCGACGGCCACCACTTTTGCCTCCATCGGCTTTTCCTTGGCCGTGTCGGGAATGATGATGCCACCCGCGGTCTTGGTCTCCTGCTCGATCGCCTTGAGCACGACCCGGTCGTGCAAGGGCCTGATCTTCATGAAGCTTTCCTCGATGCTAGGGGTTAGCCCGGAGGGCGGTCTCTTTAGCACTCGCTCCGTGCGAGTGCCAGGTTTATAGGGAGCGCGCGAGCGGGAGTCAACTTGTCAGGGGCGCTGCGGGGCAAAACCCGCCCGCGACGGGCGGCCACGCTGCCCTCCGAGCGAGACCGCGGCACGACCCTTCTCCGCTTCTCCGCGCTCTGTCCGTCTCATCCTCGCCCCTGCTTTGGAGCGATTCAAAAACCGGACAGATCGCGTGTCACAAGCACCGGACATATCGCGTGTCAGCGACACAGCAAGTGCGGGCGACTGGCGTCTTGCGGCCGCATTTGCTAAGCTCGCTCCGTTGCACGACCGGCGGGTTGGGCGGCCTCTGCGCCTTCGCGGCAGCCGAGCCCGAACGCACGAGAGGGAGGCTCGAGATGAAGCGGATGGCGACCGCATTTTCGGCATTGGCAGCTGTGGCGCTCTTGATGTTCGGATATGCGCCCGGAGCGGCTTACGGGCAGCAGGCCGCGGACGACAATTGCGCGATGATGGTCGGGTGGAAGACCGCGGTGGGTGCGGTGGCGGGCGGTGCGGTCGGCGCGGGCATCGGCAGCGCCTTTGGCCACGGCAGCGGCGGGCTCTTCGGCGGGCTCTTCGGCGGCGCAGTCGGCGGGGCGATCGGGAACGCCTTGGATCGGGCCGATTGCGATGCCGCCCACGCCGCCTGGCAGAGGTCCCTCGACAATTCTCGGCCGGGCCAGTCCACCACTTGGACGAATCCGGACACGGGCCATAGCGGCACCTTCACCCAGGTCAGCAGCCAAAGGGACCCGTCGGGCCGGACGTGCCGTACCTACAGAAGCGAGGTGAATGTCGAGAAAGGCCAGCAGGCGCAGTCCAGCCAACCGGCGAAGCCGGCCCAGCCGGCGCAATCGGACCAGTGGGTACAGCCCGGCCAGAAGCAGCCGGCCCAGACCGCGCAGCCGCAGCCGCAGCCGCAGCCGGAGCAGAAGGGGAATACCTCGACCGCATGCCGCGACGCGAACGGCGAGTGGGTGGTGGTCAACTCGGGGTCTTCGCCGAAAACATAAACTCGGTCAAATAGAGCAGACTGCACGAAATTTGACACCGCCGTGCCGCAAGCTGTGCCTGCTGCACAAGCGAGGTGTTCTGTGGCATAGTGCAGGCAAATTTCGCGGCGCGGCGAAGCGAATGGATAGGGGGAGATAGCGTCATGCCAGGGCAGATCGTCATTCACCATCTGAGCGGCTCCAAGGCCAACCAGATCGAGCATTTTCCTCTCGATAATGTCGACGAGCTCGGCTTCGGGCGCGACCCCAACGCCGCCGTTACCTTCGACTCCCAGCGCGACGACCTGGTGAGCCGCCGCCACGCCACCATCCGCATCGCCAAGGGGCCCGAGCTCGCCTTCAAGCTCGCCGATCTCAACAGCAGCAACGGCACCTTCCTCAACGGCAGCCGGATCAGCGGCGAAAGCGAGCTTCTGCCTGGCGACACCATCGAGCTCGGCGCGGGCGGACCGAAATTCACCTTCGATGTCGAGCCTCGCCCGGCGCATCTGGTCGCGCGCACACGCGTGATCAGGGCGGGCGGCGGGGACGCCACGCGGGTCGCGGCTGCGGTTCCGGAAGCAACGCGGGTGACGGCGGCGGCAACGCGGACGACCACCGAGCCGGCCACCCAGCAAGCGGCGGCACCCCGCCAGAGCGTGGGGCGCGAGACCGTGCAGCGCATGTTGTCGTCGGAGCGGCAGGCGACGAGCCGCGTCTGGATGTACACGCTCGCCGGCATCCTCGTCGTCGTCGGCCTCGTCGGCGGCGCGCTCTACTATCACAGCATGCAATCCGAGAGGCTGCTGAGGCAGCAGCAGGCCGAGGCCGCGGCGCAGGCCCAAGGACAAGCGGCGGCGCTCAAGGAGCGCCTCGGGATGGGCGCGCGGGAGATTGCCGCCAAATACGGCGACGCCACCGTATATATCGAGATGCAATGGCACCTCTTTGACAGGACGACCGGCTTGCCGATATTCCACAAGACGGTGTCGGATGGGAAGCGCCTGTATCTCGCCTATGTCCGGCTCGAGAACGGGGACATAGTGCGCTGGCTGACCACGGACGACACCGGTCACGACAACCTCGAGATCGGCGAGTGGGCCTCGGGCAGCGGCTTCGTGGTCAATCCCGACGGCTTCATCATGACCAACAAGCACGTGGCCGCGGGATGGATGCTCCCCTACTGGTCGCCGTACGAGAGCCAAACGGGCATCGGCGCGCTCTACCTCCTCAGCCGCGACAAGGACGGCAAGCTCATCGCGACCGTCAAAAAAGGGATCGATCCCTCCGACTATATCGAACGTAAGGGTTGGGTCCCCGACAGCGGCTATCTCTTCGACAATACTGACCCGGTCCCGATCAAGAACAAAAAGAGCCCCTTCGAAGGCCGCAACGAGTCGCTCGACGTGCGTTTTCCCGAGAACCGCTTGAGTTTCGCGGCACGCCTCGTGCGCGCCTCGACCGACGCCGACGTCGCGCTCATCCGCATCGACGCGCCGCAGAAGCTGGAGACGGCCGAGCTGGCCGATCCC
>DATEQI010000075.1:0-6337 GCA_035272805.1 Alphaproteobacteria bacterium
GTTTGCTCGTCGAGCTTCTCCATGGACTTGAGGTTCTTCGGCATGTCCATGTCGTTGAAGTAGCTGTGGTTGTCGCTCGTCACCTTGAAGTAGGGATTGTCCGGCTTCCACTGCCGCTCGAAGCTGAAGATCACGTCGTCGGCGTTGAAGTCGCGGCTCGGCTTGAAGGTCTTCGTGGTGTGCCACTTGACGCCCTTGCGCAGGTGGAAGGTGTAGACGAGGCCGTCCGGCGAGACGTCCCAGCTCTCGGCGAGCGCCGGCTCGACCTGGGTGGTGCCCGGCTTGAACTGGGCGAGGCGGTTGTAGACCTGGCGCGAGGCATCGAAGGAGGTGCCGGTGGTGTTGATCGCCGGATAGAAATTCTCCGGGCTGCCCTCGGAGCAGAAAATGAGCGGCTTCGCCTGGGCCGCCGCGGCAAGCCCAATGGCGGCGGCCAGCCCGAGCCCGGCTGCCAAGAGATGTCGCTTCATCGTCGATCCCCCTGTGAGCAAAACCCCGCCCGAAGCCTGACACGACGCGGCCTCGAGGCAGCGGCGATTGGGCCTCACTCTGCGCTGCCGTCCCGCCGCCTGTCAACCGAGGGCAAAAGCCGTGGCGCATCGAGCAGGCGGCTTGCGTTGACGCGGCCGGCCGTTCGACTATCCTCAGCGCCATGTCGCAGACGATGACCCCCGCCCCCCTCGAGCTCCATCGCGAGGCCGTGCTGCCCGAGTGGACCGATTACAACGGCCACATGAACGTGGCCTTCTATCTCTTGGCCTTCGATCACGCGACGGACGCCTTCTTCGACCATCTCGACCTCGGGCACGCCTATCGCAAGCGGACCGACTGCTCGCTCTTCACGCTCGAGGCGCACGTGAGCTACGCAAAGGAGCTCAACGAGGGCGACCCGCTGCGCTTCTTGACCCAGCTCATCGCCTTCGACGAGAAGCGCTTGCATTACTTCCACTGGATGTATCACGCGCGCGAGGGCTATCTCGCCGCGACCAACGAGCTCTTGAGCATCCACGTCAGCCTCGAGACGCGCCGCGCGAGTGCGATGCCCGAGGAGGCGCTCGCGCGCCTCGAGCGCCTGCTCGCCGAGCACAGCCGTCTCCCGCGCCCTCGCGAGCTCGGCCGCGTCATCGCGATCGGGCGCAAGGGGTGACGCATGGCGGGTAGTGGGTCACATTGCCAAGTCCTCATCCTTCGAGACGCGTCGCAAGCGCGACGCTCCTCAGGATGAGGAGTTAGAGCTTGGTTGTCACCTCATCCTGAGGAGGCCGCGAAGCGGCCGTCTCGAAGGATGAGGTGAAACTGACGCAATACCCGCAAGCGGGCGGCCATGCGCGGCGTCGAGGAACCTGCTACAATTGTGCGAAAATTGCCAAGGGGAAACGCCATGGAGCTTCACCCGCTCGGCCCCGGCTTCGCCGTCGAGGTGCGCGGCATCGGCCTCATCGACGTGGCCTCCAGCGCTGCGGCATATAGCGAGGTGCGCGCGGCGTTCGAGGCGCACTCCGTCCTCGTCTTCCGGGAGCAGATCATCGGCGACGAGGTGCAGGCCGCCTTCTCGCGCGCCTTCGGCCCGCTCGAGATCACCAAGATGGGCTCGCTCGGCACCGGCACCCTCTTCGTGCGCGTGACCAACCTCGGCCCCGACGGGGCGTTCGTGCCGCCCACCCACCGCCAGGCGCTCAATGCGCGCGCCAATCAGCTTTGGCACACCGACAGCTCGTTCAAGAAGACGCCGGCCCTCGCCTCGGTGCTCTCCGCGCGCATCCTGCCCGCGAGCGGCGGGGAGACCGAGTTCGCCTCGACCCGCCTCGCTTGGCAGCGCCTTCCAGCAGCGCTCAAGCGCAAGCTCAAGGACGCCGTCGTCACCCACAGCTACGCCACCTCGCGCAACAAGATCGACCCCGACATGCTGCCGGCCGAGGAGCGCGCGGCACTGCCGCCGGTGCGCTGGCGCATGAGCTGGCGCAATCCCGCGAACGGCCTCAGGGCACTCTACGTCGCGTCGCACGCCGGTGCCGTCGACGGCATGGGCGACAACGAGGCCAAGGCGCTCCTCGCCAAGCTGATCGAGGACGCGACCCAGCCGGGGCTCACCTATCTCCACCGCTGGCGCCAAGGCGACGTGGTGATGTGGGACAACCGCGCCACCATGCACCGCGGCCGCCCCTGGCCCGCCGGGGAGGTGCGCTCGATGGTGCGCACCACCATCTCGGCCACCGACGCCGACGGTCTAGAGCAGATTCCGTCGTGATGGAAGCGCCCCCTCACCCTGCCCTTTCCCCCTGAAGGGGGAGCTGGGTGAGGGGGTGGCGATTCCACAGCGTCGCCAGGTGTCACCATATTGAACGTATAAGGTGTCGTGGGATTTGCCGTTCGAAGATCGGAGTGACATGGGCGCATCGGGTTCAAGCGCGTCGGAAAGCCGGCCCACGGTCGACATGCTTGATTTGACGCGTCGCTTCGGCGAGCTCACCGCCGTCGATCGCGCGACCATCGCGGTGAGCCAGGGCGAAATCTTCGGCCTGATCGGCCCGAACGGTGCCGGCAAGAGCACGCTCATCAAGATGTTGACGACCCTGCTCCCGCCGACCTCGGGATCGGCCACGATCGCGGGCTACGACATCGTTCGCGAGCCGGCCCAGGTGCGGCGCCGCATCGGTTATGTCCCGCAACTCCTCTCCGCCGACGGCTCGCTCAGCGGATACGAGAACCTGCTGCTCTCCGCCCGCCTTTACGGCGTCCCGCGGCGCGAGCGCATGCCGCGCATCGCCCAGGCGTTGGCTCGCATGGGTCTCTCGGGTGTCGCCGATCATCTGGTCGGACATTATTCGGGCGGCATGATCCGGCGGCTGGAGATTGCGCAGAGCCTGCTGCATCGTCCGGCGGTTCTGTTCCTGGATGAGCCGACCGTGGGTCTCGACCCCGGCGCTCGGGAAACCGTGTGGGATCGCGTGCTCGATCTCAGGGACAGCTTCGGGACGACGATGGTCGTGACCTCGCACCATATGGAGGAGATCGACCAGCTTTGCGACCGCATTGCGCTCATCGACCGCGGCCGGATCGTTGCAATCGGCACTTCGGCCGAGCTCAAGGCGCGCGTCGGGCCGAATGCCACGCTCGACGACGTTTTCATCAAGCTCGTCGCCGCGACCACCGAAACCGAGAGCGAGGGAGGCTATGGCGAAGTCAAACGAGCGCGCCGCGCCGCGCGCGAGCACGGCTGATCAGTCCGTCAACCGCACCCTCGCCAACTTCGCGACGCAGACCTACGCCGTCGCCGCGGCGGAAGTGCAAAAGCTCTATCATGACCCGCTCGAGCTGCTCACCCGGGCGGTGCAGCCGGTTCTGTGGCTGCTGCTCTTCGGCGAGGTGATGGCGCGGGTGCGCGGCGTGGCGCCGGGGAATGTTCCCTACCTCGATTTCCTCGCCGCCGGCATTCTCGCGCAGAGTGCCTTGTTCGTCGCCATCTTCTACGGCATTTCCGCGATCTGGGAGCGCGATCTCGGCGTCCTTCAGCGCTATCTTGTCAGCCCCGCGCCGCGCTCGGCCCTCGTGCTCGGCAAAGCGCTCTCCGCGAGCGTGCGGGCATTGTCCCAGGCCTTGATCGTCTATCTCCTCGCACTGCTCATCGGCGTCGCGATCGATCTCGACCCTTTGAATATCCTCGCCGTCGCCGCCGTCATCGCACTCGGCTCGGCACTCTTCTCGACGCTCTCCTTGATCATCGCCTGCATCGTGAAGACGCGCGAGCGCTTCATGGGGATCGGGCAGGTGCTCACCATGCCGATCTTCTTCGCGAGCAACGCCATCTATCCGCTGTCGTTGATGCCGGCGTGGCTGCGCACCGTCTCGCACTTGAACCCGCTCACTTACGAAGTCGATGCGCTGCGCTCGTTGATGCTGACCGGCGGGGTGTCAGAATACGGCTTGGCCCTCGACTTCGCCGTGCTGCTGGCGGCGACGGCGGTGCTCACGGCCATCGCCGCCCGGACCTATCCGCGGATGGGAAATTGATTTGCCGGCTTAGAGCAAGGTCCGACAGGATGGAATCACCCCCTCACCCAGCTTCGGCTAAGCTCGGCTTTGCCTCGCTAAGCCTACTCAACCCTCTCCCCCTTCAGGGGGAGAGGGTAGGGTGAGGGGGGTGCTTCTATCACGTCGGGAATGGCTCCAGTTTCGACTGTAACGCCGGCCCTTCCTGAGGCCACGGACCTCCTTGTAGCGGTGCTTATTCAGCGCTGGCCCACCAGTGCGCTCACCGTGTTGATGAGCGCGTCGTGATCCTTGAGTATCTCGTCATGCCCGGGGTTCCACGGCTTGAGCTCGGCCAAGGGCGGGTTGCCCTTGGCGGGCGGCACGTCGTCGCGCAGGGAATAGGCGCCGCGCACGGCGACGAGCTGGGATTGGCCGAGCTTCGAGAGATACCAGTTGGCGAAGAGCTCGCCGGCATGGGGATGGGGTGCTGCGGCGATCAGCAGCATCGGGTAGTTGGTGAAGGGGACGCCCTCAGGCGGGTAGAGCGGCGCTACGGGCGCGCCTTGGCGGACGCGCTGGGAGTATTCGTTGAGCGCCGAGGAGACGCCGATCACGGTTTCGCCGCGTGCCACGCTGAGCACGACCGGGTCGTAGGCGGTGAAGAGCTTCGGCTCCTGTGCGGCGAACTTCTCGAGATAGTCGCCGCCGAGCTTCTTGACCATGAAATCATATTGCATCCAGGCCGTCCCGCCGATGGTGACCGGCGAGGTCGCGATCCTCCCCTTCCATTTGGGATCGAGCAGATCGCGCCAGCTCTTCGGCACCTCGTCCTTGGCCACCAGCTCCGTGTTGTAGAAGGGATACATGAGCGAGCCCGAGGCCGCGTACCACCAGCCCTCGCCCTTGGCATTGGCGGGATATTTGCCCGCCTCCGGCGGCGTCCAGGGCCGCGCCAGCCTCTGATCGATGAGCCTCTGCGCCAGCGCCTCGTCGGTGATGATCGCGACGTCGGCCTGCGTCTTGCCGGCGGCGGCCTCGGTCGCGAGGCGCTCGAAGAGCCGGCCGGTGACGGCACTGATCACCGAGACCTTGATGCAGGAGAACTGCTTTGCGAAAGGCTCGATGATGGCGCGCTCGTCGCCGTCGCTCTGGGCGGTGTAGTAGGTCACGGCCCCTTCCGCGCAGGCCGCCGTCACGAGCTCCGGCGTTGCGATCGTCTCGCCGTCGACCACGGGTTGCGGTACTTGCGCGAATGCGGCGCCCGCGCCGAGCCATGCCGCGAGCATGAGCGCGCCCGCACCCGCCGTCACGCGATCTCGTCTGCGCTTCATGATCCGGCTCATGGCTGGATGCTCCTTTCCTTGGCTCCGCGGACGCGCATGATCAGATTGCCGAAGGGATCCGCCTCGACCGAGGCATTGGGTCCGATCACCGCCGTCGATTCCGCCTCCTCGATGAGCGCCGCGCCTACGAGCCCGGTGCCGGGCGCCAGGCGGGCCCGCGCATAGACCGGCGTCTCGACGAAGCCGCCGGCCTCCTCGAAATAAGCCGGGCGATGCTCGATCAGCGCCTCGCCCGGCGCCGCCGCCTCGGCGGCGAAGCGGATCTCGCTCACCGCGGGGGCGGCAATCATGCGGACGCGCCAGGATACCACCTCGGCGGCAAGCGTGCCGAGATTGCGCCCGAAGCGGGCCTCGTATTCCGCATCGAAGGCGCTTCTCAGCCGAGCCGCATCGCGGCACTCGGCAAGATCGGGGGCGAGCGCCACCGTCACCTCGAAGCCTTGGCCGACATAGCGCAAATCCGCCGAAAGCTCGAGGGCGATGGCGTCGTCCGAGAGGCCGGCCTCGCGCAAGACGGCCCGGCCGCGCGCGGCGAGGCCTGCTATCGTCTCGCCGACCGCCGGCCAATCGAGCCGGTCGAGCGGGGCGATCAGGCTCTGCGTGTATTCCACGCTGCGCGGCGCCACCAGCATGCCGATCGCCGAGGCGACGCCGGCGCCGCGCGGGAAGATCACCTCGGCTATATTGAGGAGCCGTGCGATCTCATAGGCATGCACCGGCCCCGCCCCGCCGAAGGCGACCATCCTGTAGCGCAGCGGATCGCTGCCCGACTCTGCGATGTGCACGCGGGCGGCCGTCGCCATGTTGTTGTCGACGACGCGCGCCACCCCCGTGGCCGTGCCGATGAGATCGAGGCCGAGCCGGTCGCCGAGCCGCTCCAGCACCTCGGCTGCGCGCCCGCGCGCAAGCCGCATGCGGCCGCCGAGAAAGCGCTCGGGCGCGAGATAGCCGCGGATCACGTCCGCATCGGTGACCGTGGGGCTCTCGCCGCCGCGCCCATAGCAGGCAGGGCCCGGCACCGC
>DATEQI010000076.1:0-4979 GCA_035272805.1 Alphaproteobacteria bacterium
AGCTCAGCCCTTGAGCGCGAGCGCCATGTAATTGACCGAGAGATCGTCGGAGAGGGAAAAGCGGTCGGTGATCAGGCTGTAGCGCACGCCCGCGAGCTCCGCGAGCCGCGCACCGCTCGCGCGCAGATGGGCGGCGAGCTCGGAGGGGCGCAGGAACTTGCGCCAGTCGTGCGTGCCGCGCGGCAGCCAGCGCATGAGGTATTCGGCGCCGACGATGGCAAGGGCGAAGCTCTGGGGCGTGCGGTTGATCGTCGCGATCACCATCATCCCCTGCGGTGCCAAGAGTGCCAAAGAGGCCTCGAGGAAGCTCCTCACGTCGGCCACGTGCTCGACCACTTCCATAGTGAGGACGATGTCGAAGTGCGCACCCTTGCGGGCGAGCTCTTCCGCCGTGGCGGTGCGGTAGTCGACCGCGAGCTCGCTTAGAGCCGCATGCGCCCGTGCTATCGCGATATTGCGCTCGGAAGCATCGATCCCGGTGACCCGCCCGCCTAGCCGCGCGAGCGGCTCGCACAAGAGCCCGCCGCCGCAGCCGATATCGAGGAGCGAAAGCCCCGCGAGCGGCCGGCCGGCCTTGGCGTCGCGGCCGAAATGGGCCGCAGCACGGTCGCGCACATAGGCGAGCCTCAGCGGATTGAGCCTGTGGAGCGGGCGGAACTGGCCGAGGGGGTCCCACCATTCCTCGGCAAGGGCGGAGAAGCGGGCGATCTCGGCCGCGTCCACGCTGGGGCTCTCGCCCGCAGCTTGGGCCTCCCTCGCCTTCTTCTCCCGGTGAGCGCTCACCCTACCCTCCCTCGACTAAAGTTCACGAGCGCGGGCTTGCGCCGGCCTCGGCAAATTAAGTATGTATGGGCGCCGCTTCAGCGGCAACCCGCGTGCATTCGGGCGATCGCTTATCCCCTTCCTCGAGACGGCGCCCGCCGCCTCCTCGGAACGAGAAAATGCGATGATCCGGGTTCGGCCTCGTGCCCGCGGCGGGGTCGCAGGCCTTCTCTCGACAGGCGAGGCGGCCGATGGCGCGGCCCTCAGGGTGCCGTTGCCGAGCTCGGCAGGTTCCCCAGCGAGCAAAGCGCGAGAGCGGGCGAGGGGGTCTAGGCGCATGGCGCGAATCGTACAGAAATACGGCGGCACGTCGGTCGCCGACATCGAGCGGATCAAGCGCGTGGCGCGGCGCGTCAAGGCGGAAGTCGACGCCGGCCACGAGGTCGCCGTCGTGGTCTCGGCCATGGCGGGCGAAACCGACAAGCTCGTGGCGCTGACCGAGCGGACGGCGGCCCTCCACGATGCCCGCGAGTACGATGTCGTGGTCTCCTCGGGCGAGCAGGTCACGGCCGGCCTGCTCGCGATCGCGCTCCAGGATATCGGCGTGCAGGCCCGCTCGTGGCTCGGCTGGCAGATCCCGATCCGCTGCGACGACGTGCACGGCAAGGCCCGCATCGAGGGGATCGAGGGGAGCGAGCTGGTCCGGCGCATGGCCGATGGGCAGGTCGCGGTGGTGGCGGGGTTCCAAGGCCTCGGCTCCGACGGCCGCGTCACCACCCTCGGGCGGGGCGGCTCCGACACTTCGGCGGTGGCGCTCGCCGCGGCCGTCAAGGCCGACCGCTGCGACATCCTGAAGGACGTCGAGGGCATCTACACGGCCGACCCGCGCATCGTTGCGAAGGCGCGCAAGCTCGCTAGAATCACCTATGAGGAAATGCTCGAGATGGCCTCCCTCGGCGCCAAGGTGCTGCAGACGCGAGCCGTCGAGATGGCCATGAAGCACCATGTGCGCCTGCAAGTGCTGTCAAGCTTCAACAACGAGCCGGGGACGCTCGTCGTGGACGAGGATGAGATCGTGGAAAAAGCAGTCGTCAGCGGCCTCGCCTACCACAGGGACGAGGCCAAGATCACGCTCGCGGGCGTCGCCGATCGGCCGGGCGTTGCCGCCGGCATCTTCGGACCGCTCTCGGACGCCAACATCAACGTCGACATGATCGTGCAGAGCTCGTCCGAGAACGGGGCCACGACCGACCTGACGTTCACGGTGGCGAAGGGCGACCTCGCTCAGGCGGTCAAGGTGATCGAGGGCCAGCGCGACAAGCTCGGCTACGCCCGCCTCTCTTCCGACCCCAACGTCGTCAAGGTCTCGGTCATCGGGGTCGGCATGCGCAGCCATGCGGGGGTCGCACAGCAGATGTTCAAGGCGCTCTCGAGGGAAGGCATCAACATCCAGGTGATCTCGACCTCGGAAATCAAGGTCAGCGTGCTCATCGACGAGAAGTATACCGAACTCGCGCTGAGGGCGCTCCACTCGGCGTACGGATTGGACGCTGCCTGAAGGCCATGGACCTTAGAAGCGCGCGCGCGCGTCTCGATCAGCTCTGGCGACGCGGCGCCGAATTCCTCGGCTGCGAATATGCCATCATGGGCGGTGCGATGACCTGGGTGTCGGAGCGCCATTTGGTGGCGGCGATCTCCAACGCAGGCGGATTCGGGGTGATCGCTTGCGGGGCCATGTCGCCGGACCAACTCGCGGCCGAGATTGCGGCGACCCAGGAGATGACGAAGAGGCCCTTCGGCGTCAATCTGATCGTGATGCATCCCGCGCTCGAGGCGCTCGTCGAGGCGTGCGTCGCCGGCAGGGTGAGCCACGTCGTATTCGCAGGCGGCATGCCGAGTGCCGCGTATCTGCAGAAGATCAAGGCCGCGGGCGCAAAGACGATGGCCTTTGCACCCGGTCCTCCGATCGCAAAGAAGCTCGTGCGCATGAAGATCGACGGCATCATCATCGAGGGGGCGGAGGCGGGCGGGCATATCGGCCCGGTCTCGACCTCGGTGCTCGCCCAGGAGATCCTGCCGGCGGTGCGCGAGGTCCCGGTCTTCGTCGCCGGCGGGATCGGACGGGGCGAGGCGATCCTCTCCTATCTCGAGATGGGAGCATCGGGTTGCCAGCTCGGCACGCGCTTCGTGTGCGCGCGCGAATCGATCGCGCATGCCAAATTCAAGAGGGCCTTCATCCTGGCCGCTGCGCGCGACGCGATGCCGTCCATCCAGCTCGATCGGCGCTTTCCCGTGATCCCGGTCCGGGCCATCGTCAATCGGGCCACCGAGCGCTTCCTCGAGACGCAGCGCGACGTGATCGAGCGCTACAATCGCGGCGAGCTCAGCAAGGAGGCGGCCCAGCTCGAGATCGAGCATTTCTGGGCAGGGTCGCTCAGGCGTGCCGTCATCGACGGCGACGTCGAGAGCGGCTCGCTGATGGCGGGCCAGAGCGTCGGCATGGTGACGCGCGAGCAATCGACGGCCGAGATCATCGAGGAGCTCGTCGATCAGGCGCTTACGGCATTGCTGACAAGGGAGCGGCTCGAAGCCGCAAGCCAATGAGCGAGTCGGCCGGCCTGGTCGGTGCGCGCAGACTCCTCAAACGACTGCGCGACATCATGGCTGGGGGAGGGCTGGCGCAGGCCCGCCTCGACCAGATCGTGCGCCTGATCGCGGCCGAGCTCGTCGCCGAAGTCTGCTCGATCTACGTGCTGCGGGCGGGGGAGGTGCTCGAGCTCTTCGCGACCGAGGGCTTGAAGCGCGAGGCCGTGCACCGCACGCGGCTCCGCCTCGGCGAAGGTCTCGTCGGCGACATCGCCGCCCACTCGCAGCCGGGCAACTTCCCCGATGCCCAGCATCACCCCAAATTCGCCTACCGCCCCGAGACCGGCGAGGAGATCTACCACTCCCTCGTCGGCGTGCCGATCCTGCGCGACGGCCGCGTGCTCGGCGTGCTCGTGGTGCAGAACCGCACCCAGCGCCTTTATAACGAGGAAGAGGTGGAGACCCTGGAGACGGTCGCCATGGTGCTCGCCGAGATGCTGGCGACCGGCGAGCTCGTCAGCCCGGCCGAGCTCGCGCCGACCGACGGCATAGCCCTCCTCCCTCTGCGCCTGGAGGGCGTCCGCCTCAACGGCGGCGTCGCCATCGGCCGCGCCGTGCTGCACCATCGGCGCATCCAGATCCGCGAGGTCGTGGCGGAAGATCCGCACGTCGAGCTGGCACGGCTCGACGAGGCGCTCACCAGCCTGAGGAGCGCGCTCGAGGCGCTCGCGGCCTCGCCCGACATGGCGCCTCACGGCGAGCATCGCGAGGTGCTCGAGACCTACCGCATGGTCGCGGGCGACCGCGGCTGGCTGAGGAGGATGCGCGAGGCGATCCTGACCGGACTCTCGGCCGAGGCCGCCGTTCAGCGGGTGCAGAACGACATGCGCGCGCGCATGGCGCAAGTGACCGATCCCTTCTTCCGCGAGCGCTTCGCCGAGCTCGGCGACCTCACCAACCGCCTGCTCCTCCTCCTCGGCGCGGTGGACGAGCAGCCCAAGCTTCCCGAGACGCCGGAGGAGATCGTCGTGGTCGCGCGCGAGTTGAGCCCGACCGAGCTCCTCGACTACGACCGGCGCACGCTCAAGGGCCTCGTGCTGGAGGATGGCGCTCCCACCTCGCATGTCGTGATCATCGCGCGCGCCCTCGACATTCCGGTGGTGGGACGCGTGCGGGAGGCCTTCAGCAAGATCGACACGCTCGATCCCGTCATCATCGACGGCGATCACGGTGTCGTCTATTTGCGCCCGGGCGAGGACGTGCAGCAGAGCTTTTCCGAGAGCGTGCGCTTGTCGAGCGCGCGCGCCGCGGCCTACGCGGCGGCGCGCGATCTGCCGGCGACATCGCTTGATGGCGTGCACGTCGGGCTCCACATCAACGCCGGCCTTCTCATCGACATGCCCCACCTGCACGAGAGCGGCGCCGACGGCATCGGGCTCTATCGCACGGAGCTTCTCTTCATGGTGCGCCGCAGCTTTCCTTCCGTTGCGGAGCAGACGCACGTCTATGCCCGCGTGCTCGACCTGGCGCGCGGCAAGCCCGTCGTCTTCCGCACCCTCGATATCGGCGGCGACAAGGCGCTGCCCTATCTGCCCGACGAGCCCGAGGAGAATCCGGCGATGGGCTGGCGC
>DATEQI010000077.1:0-12041 GCA_035272805.1 Alphaproteobacteria bacterium
GCCGGCTCATCGGCGTGGCGATTGAAGGATAATTCGCGGCTCGCGGCGGTGCAGCGCTTAGCTAAGCCTCGCGCAGCAGAGCGCGCGCGATCGCCTGCCACTCCTCGGCGAGCGAGCTCGTCGCCGCGGCCTTGCCGGCGCGGCGATACCAGTAGCCGGCGTTCGCCTGGTCGCCCTCCTTGCGGTGGAGATAGGCGTGCACCCAGGCGCCGGCCTTGTCATCGTCGCCTTGCGCGCTAGCGTGCGCCTTCTGCCAATCGCCCTTGGCATCCCACCAAAGGCCTTCGGCTGCTCCGCTCAGGCCGCGCGGCGGCGCCTTCCGCGCCAGCGACTTCTTGAAAGCTTCGAGGTCCATCCTTGCCGCCTTCGCATCAGATAAGCCGAGGCAAGTGTATCCGAAGCGGGGCCCGCCCGTCAGCCCTCCAGGCGCGCCGCGGCCCTACGCGTGGCCCGCGAGCCGCCTGAGCTCGCGCCCGAGAAGCTGGAACTCCGCGCGGCGCGCGGTCTTCCTGCGCCAGGCAAGGCCGATCTCGCGCGCCCGCACCTTGCCCTCGAGCGGGATCACGGAGAGCGAGGTTCCCTTGGTGATGCCCGCCTCGATCGCGAGCCGGGGCAAGAGCGTGACGCCGAGACCGTTGTCGACCATTTGCACGATGGTATGGAGGCTCGTGGCCTCGAAGGGATCGACATGGGGTTGCCCGCGCAGGCTGCAGGCGTTGAGCGCGTGCTGACGCAGACAATGGCCGTCCTTGAGAAGCAGCAGATTCTCCTCCTTGAGCCGGGCGACGTTCACCTGCCGGGCGCGCGCGAGCGGATGTGCTGCGGGGCAGCACAAGCTGAAGGGATCCTCGAAGAGCGTCTCGGTCTCGACGTTGCCCACCGCAAAAGGGAGAGCCAAGAGGACAACGTCGAGCTCGCCCGCTTGCAGTTGCTCGATCAGCCGCCCGGTCACGTCCTCGCGCAAGTAGAGGCGCAGGCGCGGATGGCTGCGCCGCAACCTGGCGAACACGCGGGGCAAGAGGAAGGGACCGATCGTCGGGATGACGCCCATGCGCAGCGTGCCGCCGAGCGGCTCGCCGCCCGACTGCGCGGCCCGCGCGAGCTCCTCGGCCTCCTCGAGGATTTCGCGCGCGCGGCGCACCGTCTCCTCGCCGAGCGGCGTCAACACGACCGAGCGCTTGGTGCGGTCGACGAGGGCAGCCTGAAGCGTGTCCTCGAGCTCCTTGATGCTCGCGGACAGCGTCGACTGGGTCACGTGGCAGGCCGCGGCGGCCTTGCCGAAGTGGCGGCGCTCGGCCAAGGCCGCGAGGTGCCGCAGCTGTCTCAAGGTCGGCAAACGGGTCATCTTGCATCCGCTCGGTTAGGGTCGCGATTCGGAAGTTCGTCTCACCCGGAGATAACCGTCATTGCGAGCGCAGCGAACCCCGGCGTACGCCGGGGCAGCGCGCATGGTGTGAACCCCGGCGTACGCCGGGGCTGGATTGCTTCGTTGCCCTTCGGGCGCCTCGCAATGACAAGTGTTTTCCCCATGCCGTGAATTTCAGAACCGGGCCGCTAGGCGCGCCCCTTCCGCTCGGCATTTTCCGCGCCGATCTCTTCGCCCGAGTGCTGCAAGAGCGCCTCGGCTTCGGCGAGATCCTCCGGGCGGTTCGTGTTGAAGAAGGGATCGACGGGCTCGCACGCGAACTCGACCTCGATGAGCTTGAAGCGCGCCGTCCACGCATCCACCTTGCGAAGCCCGTCTTCGACGAGCGCGCGGCGGAGATCGTCCATGAGCGCGACAGGCCACAGCGCAAAGACGGGATGGCTCCGCCCGCCGCTCGCAGCGCACGCGATCTCGGCCCGGCCGGCCTCGAGTGCTGCGAGGAGCCGCGCCACGAGATCGCGCGGCAGAAAGGGCGCGTCGCTGGCGAAGCTCGCGAGCCAGCGCGCGCTGGGGACGCACTCGCGCGCCCAGGCCATGCCGGTGAGCACGCCGGCGAGCGGCCCGGCGAAGCCCTCGACCGCGTCCGCGCGCACGGGAAGCGCGAAGGCCGCGAAGCGCGCCGCATCGCCGTTGGCATTGAGCATGAGGGCCGCGACCTGGGGCCGCGCCCGCTCGATGACGCGCGCGAGAATCGCCCGACCCGCGAGCGGCCTCAGGCACTTGTCCCCACCCCCCATGCGGCGCGAGAGCCCGCCCGCAAGCACTACACCCGCGATCTCAGCCATCGCCGTCAATCACGGCCGTCAATCATCGTCCGGGAGGCTCGATTTGCGCACGACCGCACGCGGCTCGGCGCCGACTTGAGCGAGGTCCGCGTCGTAGCGGATGCGATGGCCGCCCGAGAGGGCGACGAAACGCCTGCCCTTGGCGCGGCCGATGAGCGTGAGGTCGGCCTTCCGCGCAAGCTCGACCCCCCAGGCGGTGAAGCCCGAGCGCGAGATGAGGATGGGGATGCGCATCTGCACGCACTTGATGACCATCTCGCTGGTGAGCCGGCCGGTGGTGTAGAAGATCTTTCCCTCCGGCGGAATGCCGTTCATGAACATGTAGCCGGCGATCTTGTCGATCGCGTTGTGCCGGCCCACGTCCTCCATGTAGACGAGCGGGCGGTCCTCCTCGCAAAGCACGCAGCCGTGAATGGCGCCCGCCTCGAGATAGAGGCTCGGGCAGGTGTTGATCTTCTTCGAGAGCGCGTAGAGCCAGGAGGTCTTGAGCACCGCGTCCTTGGGCAGCCTGATCTCGTCGAACTTCTCCATGAGGTCGCCGAACACCGTGCCTTGGGCGCAGCCCGAGGTCCTGACCTTGCGTTTGAGCTTCTCCTCGTAATTCGTGCGGCGCTTGGTGCGCACCACGACAAGCTCGAGCTCCTCGTCGTGCTCGATGCCGGTGATCTCGTCGTCCGGCCGCAGCATGTTCTGGTTGAGGAGATAGCCGACCGCGAGACAGTCGGGATGATCGCCGACCGTCATCATGGTGACGATCTCCTGGCCGTTGAGGAAGAGCGTCAACGGCCGCTCGACCACGACCGCGGTCTCGATCGCTTTCCCTTCCTGGTCGACGCCGGCGACGCGGCGCGTGAGGCGCGCATCGCCCGGGTCCGGGCGCAGGGCGAACTCGCTAAGCGCCGCTCCAGCCGGGCGTGCCCTCGTTCCCGCCTTCGCCTTCTGCGCCGCAGCTCCCTCGGCCATGCCTCGCACCCTCAGCACTCGCCCGCTCCAATATGCGACCCCGCGCCACACCCGGCAAGGCGCGGTAGTGGGTCAGTTTCACCTCATCCTTCGAGACGGCCGCTTCGCGGCCTCCTCAGGATGAGGTGAAACCCAAGCGCCAAGTCCTCATCCTGAGGAGCGTCGCGCTTGCGACGCGTCTCGAAGGATGGGGACTTGGGCAACGTGACCCACTACCCAAGGCGCGGCCCAAGGCCGCGCTGTCTCGCCGCTTGGGCTGCCTCTCAAAATATTTGCATAAAATCGCCGGATTGTTGAAAATATATCAAAATACCGCATAAGAAGGTTAATAAACGACGCAGCTTCCCGCGCCCAAGGCGTTCACGGGGCAGGCCGATGCACGATTTTAGCGAGGCTTTCAGCGCGGCATTTCGCCTCCTCGTGGGGCTCGACCCCGATCTTCTGGAGATCGTCGGGCTGTCGCTGCGCATGACGTTCTCGGCCGCGTTGATCGCGGCGCTCCTCGGACTCCCCGCCGGTGCGGCGTTGGCACTTCTGCGTTTTCCGGGCCGGCATGCCCTCATCGTGCTGGTCAACGCGCTCATGGGCCTGCCGCCGGTCGTCCTCGGCCTTATCCTCTATCTCCTGCTCTCGCGCGCCGGACCCTTGGGCGTGCTCGGCCTTCTCTTCACGCCGACGGCCATGATCATCGCCCAGACCTGCCTCATCCTGCCCATCATCACGGCACTCACCCGCCAGGTGATCGAGGACCTCGCGCGCGAGTACGACGAGCAGCTGCGCTCGCTCGGCGCGGGGGTCGCGCGCTCGATCGGCACGCTTTTGTGGGACGGGCGCTCCAGCCTGGTGACGGGCATTCTCGCCGGCTTCGGACGCGCCGCGGGCGAGGTCGGCTCGATCATGATCGTCGGCGGCAACATCGACCACTTCACGCGCACCATGACGACCGCCATGGTGCTCGAGACGAGCAGGGGCAATTTCGCGCTGTCGCTCGGACTCGGCGCGGTCCTCATGGCGCTCGCCCTTGGCGTCAACGCGGGTGCGGCTCTCCTCAAGGAGACCGCCCAGCGCGCCCAGGGTTAGCGCGTCAGCCCATGCGCGCCGATCTCCCCATTCTGCCCCTCGTGCTTGAAGACGTCGTCTACGAGGCGCGGGGTGCCAGGCTTATCGACCGTCTCAATTTCGCGATCGAGGCCGGGCCGCGCACGATCATTCTCGGCCCCAACGGCGCCGGCAAGAGCCTGACGCTGCGGCTCTGCCATGGCCTCATCCAACCGAGCTCCGGGCGCGTCGAGTGGCGCGGGCCGGGTGCCGGAGGCGCGCGGCGGCGCCAAGCCATGGTGTTCCAGCGTCCGGTCATGCTGCGCCGCTCGGCCGCCGCCAACATCGACTACGCGCTCAGTCTCGCTGGCCTCAAGCGCGCCACACGCGCGCGCCGCGTCGAGGAAGCGCTCGAGCGCACCGGGCTCGCGCTCCTCGCGCGGCGCCCGGCGCGCGTGCTCTCGGGCGGCGAGCAGCAGCGCCTGGCCCTCGCCCGCGCCTGGGCGCTCGGGCCCGACGTGATCTTCCTCGACGAGCCGACGGCGAGCCTCGATCCCGCCGCGACCCGGGCGGTCGAGGACATCGTCAACGCCTTCCACAACTCGGGCGCCAAGATCGTCATGACCACCCACGACCTCGGACAAGCGCGCCGGCTGGCCGACGAGGTGATCTTCCTTCACCGTGGCCGCATGCTCGAGCGCGAGAGCGCCGAGCGTTTCTTCTCCGCACCCGCGAGTGCGGAGGCGCGCGCCTTCGTGCGCGGCGAGCTCCTCTGGTAGGCTCGACACGATACTGGAGTGTCCTGTTTATGAAATTCACCACATCAGGAAAACACTTGTCATTGCGAGGCGCCCGAAGGGCAACGAAGCAATCCAGCCCCGGCGTACGCCGGGGTTCGCTGCGCTCGCAATGACGGTTATCTCCGGGTGAGACGAAGTTCCGAGTCGCGACACTAGTACCGGATTCGCGCGTCCGTGACTCTCCGAAAGGCGACCCTCCGCCCGCCTCGCCCGCCGAGGTGCTTGACCCCTACCCGCCCCCAATCCCCGCGAGATCTTTGATCTAGGTCATTCCGGATTCGGGATGTCGAGTGCTTCATCCTGGCGTTTTGGCCTCGAAGGCCCGCGACGCAAGGCGGGCCAACTCGGCGCCTTCGGCGCGAATGCTCAGGAGTGACGCAACATGAACGATGCGCCTGCCGCCAGACCGTCGCCGCCGCTCCCCTACCGCCTCTCGGGCAGCCCCGCGCTCGGGCTGACGATGGGCACGTGGGGATTCTTCGTGGGCTTCGCGGCCGTGGCGCTCTACGGGCCCGCGGCCAAGTACTTTCAGGACCAGATGCAGCTCAGCGGTTTGGCCCTCGGCCTGCTCGTGGCGGCACCTCAGCTCACCGGCTCGCTCTTCCGCATCCCCTTCGGCGCCTGGGTCGACCGCGTCGGCGGACGGCTTCCCATGCTGACGCTCTTCGGCTTGTCGCTGATCGGCATGTGGGGCCTCGTCTTCATCCTGGTCACCGCCAAATCCCTCACCTTCGCGATGTATCCCGTCATCGTGATGTTCGGTTTCCTCAGCGGATGCGGGGTGGCGACATTCTCGGTCGGGGTTCCGCAAGTATCTTACTGGTACCCGCAGCGGCGCCAAGGGACCGTGCTGGGGGCCTACGGGGGGATCGGCAATCTCGCACCGGGAATCTTCACGCTCCTGCTGCCCTTTGCGATCGCGGCATGGGGGCTGGCCGGCTCGTACCTTGCCTGGCTTCTCTTTCTCCTCGTGGGCGCCGCGGTTTACGCAATCTTTGCGCGCGATGCGTATTCGTTCCAATTGCGCAGCCAGGGGCTCGACCCGGAGCAATGCCGCAGCATCGCGCGCGAGAAGGGCCAGGAATTGTTCCCAAGCTTGACCGTATGGCAGGCGATCATCACGGCTGCCGAGGAGCCGCGGACCTGGGGCTTGGTGACCCTCTACTTCGTCTCCTTCGGCGGCTTCCTGGCGCTGACGGCATGGTTCCCGAGCTACTGGATCAACCTGCATCATCTCGATGTGCGCACGGCCGGGCTTCTCGGCGGGCTCGGCTTCTCGCTGCTCGCCGCCGTCACGCGGGTCTTCGGTGGGGTGCTCTCGGAGCGCATCGGCGGCGAACGCACCGCCATCCTCGCCTTTATCGGCGTCCTCATAGGCGCCCTCGTCCTCACCTTCATGGAAGGGCTCGGCCAAGACGTCGCCGGCGAGCTGCTCATTGCCGTCGGCATGGGCCTCGCCAACGCCGCGGTATTCAAGATGCTGCCGAAATACGTCCCCGAGGCGGTCGGTGGCGCCTCGGGTCTCGTGGGCGGCCTCGGTGCGCTCGGCGGCTTTCTCCTTCCGCCATTCCTCGGCGCGATCGTCGATGCCATGGGACAGCGCGGCTATGCGGGCGGGTTCTTCGCCTATGTGGTGCTTGCCGTCATCGCCATCGGCGTCTCGGTGTACTTCAGGCGGCTGGATGTCAAAACGCGGCCTTCCTGATGCACCTTGCCACGCCGCCAACCGATAATGTTCGCCTCGCTCGTGCGTAGCCAGAGGGCAGAGTCATGAGTCACTTCCTCGACAGGCTGATGTACTTCCGCAACGTCGCCGGCGGATTCTCCGGGCGCCATGGCGTCGTGACGCGCGAGGGCCGCGGCTGGGAGGACGCCTACCGACAGCGCTGGCAGCACGACAAGATCGTGCGCTCGACGCACGGGACCAACTGCACCGGCTCATGCAGCTGGAAGATCTACGTCAAGGGCGGCATCGTCACCTGGGAGACGCAGCAGACCGATTATCCGCGCACGCGGCCGGACCTGCCCAACCATGAGCCGCGCGGCTGCTCCCGCGGCGCCAGCTACTCCTGGTACCTCTACAGCGCCAATCGCCTGAAATATCCGCTGCTGCGCTCGCGTCTGCTCACGCTCTGGCGCGAGGCGCGGCGCACGCTCGAGCCGGTCGAGGCCTGGGCGTCGATCGTCGAAGACGCGGCGAAGGCCAAGGCGCTCAAGACGAGCCGCGGGCGCGGCGGCTTCGTCCGCGCGAGCTGGGAGCTCGTGAACGAGATCATCGCGGCGGCCAACGTCCACACGGTCAAGACCTACGGGCCGGACCGCGTCGTCGGCTTCTCGCCGATTCCCGCCATGTCGATGGTGTCGTACGCGGCCGGCAGCCGCTATCTCTCGCTCATCGGCGGCACCTGCCTCAGCTTCTACGACTGGTATTGCGACCTGCCGCCCTCGAGCCCGCAAACCTGGGGCGAGCAGACGGACGTGCCCGAGAGCGCGGACTGGTACAACTCGACGTTCCTCATTCTCTGGGGCTCGAACGTGCCGCAGACGCGCACGCCCGATGCCCACTTCTACACGGAGGGGCGCTACAAGGGCACCAAGAGCGTCGTCATCAGCCCCGATTACAGCGAGGCCTCGAAGTTCGCCGACCTCTGGCTCTCTCCCAAGCAAGGCACCGACGCAGCGCTCGCCATGGCGATCGGCCACGTGATCTTCAAGGAGTTCCATCTCGAGCGGTCCGACCCCTATTTCACCGACTACTTGAAGCGCTTCTCCGACACCCCGTTTCTCGTGCGCCTCGAGCGCCGAGGTGAGAGCTACGTGCCCGGCCGTTTCCTGCGTGCCTCCGATTTCGCGGACGCACTCGGCCAGTCCAACAACCCGGAATGGAAGCCCGTGCTCTACGACGCCAACTCGCGCAAAGCAGCACTGCCGCGCGGCAGCGTCGGTTTCCGTTGGGGCGAGACGGGCAAATGGAACCTCGAGCTCAAGGATGCCGACGGGAGGGAGATCGACCCGCTGCTCTCGCTCATCGCCGAGCGCGACGCCGTCGTGCCGGTGGCGTTTCCCTATTTCGGCGGCGGGAAGCACGAGCATTTCGCCTCGACCGGGCACGCCGACATCCTTTTGCGCTCGCTCCCCGTCAAGAAGCTGCAGCTCCCCGAGGGCGAGACGCTGACAGCCACCGTGTTCGATCTCCTCGCCGCGCACTACGGGATCGATCGCGGCCTGGGCGGCGCCGACGTGGCCTCGAGCTACGACGACGACGTGCCCTACACGCCGGCCTGGCAGGAGCGCATCACCGGCGTCAAGCGCGGCTACGTGATCGCCACGGCGCGCGAATTCGCCGAGAACGCCGCCAAGACCAAGGGCCGCTCGATGGTCATTCTCGGCGCCGGCGTCAATCACTGGTACCACGCGGACATGGCCTACCGCGCCATCATCAACATGCTGGTGCTGTGCGGCTGCGTGGGCCAGTCGGGCGGCGGCTGGGCGCATTACGTGGGGCAGGAGAAGCTGCGGCCGCAGACCGGCTGGACGGTGCTTGCATTCGCGCTCGACTGGTCGCGTCCGCCGCGCCAGATGAACGGCACCTCGTTCTTCTACGCCCATACCGATCAATGGCGCTACGAGAAGCTCGGGGTCGAGGAGATCCTCTCTCCGCTCGCGGACAGCAAAGACTGGCAGGGCGCCCTCATCGACTGCAACGTACGCGCCGAGCGCATGGGATGGCTGCCGAGCTCGCCGCAGCTCGAGACCAATCCCTTGGAGCTATCGCGGCAGGCGACGGCGGCCGGGCTCGAGGTCAAGGACTTCGTCGTCGGCGCGCTCAAGGACGGGCGGCTGCGCCTCTCGTGCGAGGATCCGGACGCGCCGCGCAATTTCCCGCGCAATCTCTTCATTTGGCGCTCCAACCTGCTCGGCGCGAGCTCCAAGGGCCACGAGTATTTCCTCAAGCACCTGGTCGGCGCGCAGCACGGCGTGCAGGGCAAGGACCTCGGTGCCGAGGGCGGGTTGAAGCCGCGCGAGGTCGCCTGGCACGAGAAGGCACCCGAGGGGAAACTCGATCTCATGGTCACGATCGACTTCCGCATGTCGACGAGTGGGATGTACTCGGACATCGTGCTGCCCACCGCCACCTGGTACGAGAAGCACGATCTCAACACCTCCGACATGCATCCCTTCATCCATCCCCTCACCAAGGCGGTCGACCCGGTGTGGGAGTCGCGCTCGGACTGGGACATATTCAAGGGCATCGCGCGCAAGTTCTCCGAGCTGGCGGTCGGGCATCTCGGCGTCGAGAAAGACGTGGTACTCACTCCCCTCCTTCACGACAGCCCGGCCGAGCTCGGCCAGGCCATGGCGGTGAAGGACTGGAAGCACCGCGAGTGCGAGGCCGTGCCGGGCAAGACCATGCCCTCCATCACCGTGGTCGAGCGCGATTTCCCCAACACCTACAAGCGCTTCACGGCACTCGGGCCGCTCATGGACCAGCTCGGCAACGGCGGCAAGGGCATTGCCTGGAAGACCGGCGAGGAGGTGGCACTGCTGCGCGAGCTGAACGGCGCGGTCACGGAGCCCGGCGCCACGGAGGGCCGGCCGCGGATCGAGACCGACATCCACGCCGCCGAGACCATCTTGGCACTGGCACCCGAGACCAACGGACATGTCGCGGTCAAATCCTGGACGGCACTCTCGGTAGCCACGGGGCGCGAGCACGCCCATTTGGGCCTGCCGCGGGAGGACGACAAGATCCGCTTCAACGATCTCGTGGCGCAGCCGCGCAAGATCATCTCGTCGCCGATCTGGAGCGGAATCGAGTCGGATAAGGTGAGCTACACCGCCGGCTACACCAACGTGCACGAGCTCATCCCCTGGCGCACGCTCACCGGACGCCAGCAGCTTTACCAGGACCATCCCTGGATGCGCGCCTTCGGCGAGGGCTTCTCTGCCTACCGGCCGCCCATCGACACCCGAACCGTCAAGGAGCTCATCGGCAAGCGCGGCAACGGCAACCAGGAGATCGTGCTGAACTTCATCACGCCGCACCAGAAATGGGGCATCCACAGCACCTACACCGACAATCTGATCATGCTGACGCTGTCGCGCGGCGGTCCGATCGTGTGGCTCAGCGAGACCGACGCGCGGAAGGCCGGCATCGAGGACAACGATTGGATCGAGCTCTTCAACATCAACGGCGCGCTCACCGCGCGCGCCGTCGTCAGCCAGCGCGTCAAGGAGGGCATGTGCCTCATGTACCATGCCCAGGAGAAGATCGTGAACGTGCCCGGCAGCGAGGTCACGGGCCTGCGCGGCGGCATCCACAATTCGGTCACGCGCGCGGTCGTCAAGCCGACCCACATGATCGGCGGTTACGCCCAGCTCAGCTACGGCTTCAACTACTACGGCACGGTCGGCTCCAATCGCGACGAATTCGTGATTTGCCGGAAGATGAAGACGGTCGACTGGCTCAAGTCGCCGCGGCGTGCCGGGCCGTCGCCGCTCGCCGCCGTCGCCGAGTGACAAGCGCGGGGCACGGGAGGACATCGCCATGAAGGTACGCGCCCAGATCGGCATGGTTCTCAACCTCGACAAGTGCATCGGCTGCCATACCTGCTCGGTGACCTGCAAGAACGTGTGGACCTCGCGCGGGGGCGTTGAATACGTCTGGTTCAATAACGTCGAGACCAAGCCCGGCATCGGCTACCCCAAGGAGTGGGAGAACCAGGAGCGCTGGCACGGCGGCTGGATGCTCGACCGCAACGGCAAGCTCAAGCCGCTCCTCGGCGGCAAGTTTCGTCTCCTCGCCAAGATTTTCGCCAACCCCGACCTGCCGGAGATCGACGACTACTACGAGCCGTTCACTTTCGACTACGAGCACCTGCAGACGGCACCGGAATCGCCCACGGTTCCCACGGCGGAGCCGATCTCGCTCTTAACCGGCGAGCGCATGGAGAAGATCCAATGGGGGCCGAACTGGGAGGAGATTCTCGGCGGCGAGTTCTCGAAGCGCTCGCGGGACAAGAACTTCGACGGCATCGAGAAGGAGATCTACAGCGCCTTCGAGCGCACCTTCATGCTCTACCTGCCGCGCCTGTGCGAGCACTGCCTCAACCCGACCTGTGTGGCGGCCTGCCCCTCCGGGTCGATCTACAAGCGCGAGGAGGACGGCATCGTGCTCGTGGACCAGGACAAGTGCCGGGGCTGGCGCATGTGCGTGAGCGCCTGCCCCTACAAGAAGGTCTATTACAATTGGCAGTCCGGGAAGGCCGAGAAATGCACCTTCTGCTATCCGCGCATCGAGGCGGGACAGCCGACCGTGTGCTCGGAAACCTGCGTCGGCCGCATCCGCTATCTGGGCGTGATCCTCTACGACGCGGACCGCATCTCCGAGGCCGCGTCGGTCCCCGACGCCAAGGGCTTATATGAGGCGCAGCTCGCCGTCTTCCTCGATCCCGACGATCAGGCGGTGATCAAGCAGGCGCGCGACGACGGCATCCCCGAGGCCTGGCTCGAGGCCGCGCGCCGTTCGCCGGTCTACAAGATGGCGATCGATTGGCGCGTCGCCTTCCCGCTTCATCCCGAGTTCCGTACCTTGCCGATGGTCTGGTACGTGCCGCCGCTGTCGCCGATCCAGACCGCGGCCGAGGCGGGATACGTGGGCTTCAAGAACGAGATCCCGGACGTGGCCAGCCTGCGCATCCCCGCCAAATACATGGCGAACATGCTCACCGCCGGAGACGAGAAGCCGATCGTCCGCGCGATCGAGCGCATGTTCGCGATGCGCATCTATATGCGCGAGAAGCACGTCGAGGGACGGCTCAACAACCGCGTGCTCGACCAAGTCGGGCTCGGCGCCGAGGACATCGAAGCGATGTATCGGCTGATGGCGATTGCGAACTACGAGGACCGTTTTGTCATTCCGACCGCGCATCGCGAGGAGGCAGAGGATGCCTACGGCTTGCGCGGGAGCTGCGGCTTCACCTTCGGCAGCGGCTGCTCGGGCGGTGCCAGCGACGTCGGGCTCTTCGG
>DATEQI010000078.1:0-4331 GCA_035272805.1 Alphaproteobacteria bacterium
CCCCAGCGGAGCGGCAGCAGACCGTCCTCGAGGCCGACGATGAAGACGACGGCGAACTCGAGCCCCTTGGCGGCGTGAAGGGTTAAGAGCGACACCGCGTCCGCGCGGGGGTCCCAGAAATCCGCGTCCGTCGCGAGCAGAAGCGCATCCTCGAAGTGCCGGCGCTCGCCAGCGCTCGCCTCGGCCAGTGCTGAAAGCTGCTGGAGCGCCCTCTCGATCGCCGCCGCGTCGGGGGCAGCCTCCTGGAGTGCCAGACGTGCGGCCGCCGCCTTGAGCTCGACATCGAGGCGGCTGCCGGCCTCCGCGTCTACGCCACCGTGCGCAAGCTCCTGCAACAAGGCGCACACGGCGGGCTCCTCGGCAAGCGGCGCGCGCGAGGCCTTCTTGAAGGGGATGCCCGAGCGGGCGAAAGCTTCCGCAAGGGCCGTCGACTGCGCCTCCGTGCGATACAATACGGCGAAGTCGGCGAAGCCGAGCCCCGCATTCCCGCCCGTCGTCACCCGCCCGCTGTCGAGCGAGAAGAAGCTGTGTCCGCCGATGAGCTCTTCGATCGACTGCACGACGAACTCGGCCTCGGCGCGTTCCGTGGCCGCGCTATGGGTGGTGATGCGCTCGGCCATCTCGCGCACGATTTCGGCGAAGGGCGCTTCCCCCCGCGACGCCGCGATGAGCTGCGCCGCGGCTGCCACGATCGTCCCACTCGAGCGGTAGTTGCGCTTGAGGGCGACGACGGCGGTCCCGGGATGGTCCCTCTTGAAGCGCTCGAAAGAGGAGGCATCGGCCCCGCGGAAGCCATAGATCGCCTGGCGCGGATCGCCGATCACAGCGAGATTGCCGTCGCCAGATGCCAGAAGCGTGAGCAGGCGATATTGCTGCGCGTCCACGTCCTGGAACTCGTCGACCGAGATGAAGCGGAAGCGCTCGCGAAAGTGCGCCGCGAGTGCCGCATCCGACGCCAGGGCACGGACCGCGAGGCCGACGAGATCGTCGAAGTCGATCCAGTTCTTGAGCGCCAATGCTTGCTGATAGGCCGAGAGCGCCGCCGCGGCTTCACCCTCGGCCGGCGTCTCGCTGCGCTTCGCCTTGGAGATGGTGCTGAGCAGCGCGCGCGCCTTGCGCTCGGAAAGTGCCAACGTCGCGGCGAGGAGTGCTCTGCGCTCCGCCTCGCCGGCCAAGCGGAAGCCGCGATGAAGGCCGGCCGCTTGGGCATGCTCGCGCAGGATGGCAAGGCCGAGCGAATGGAAGGTGTGGATCGGAATCTCTTCCGTGCCGGCCGGCAGCAGGCGTGCCAAGCGCTCTTTCATCTCGGCGGCGGCCCGGCGGGTGAAGGTGATGGCGAGGCACGCCGCACGCGGCACCCCGCAGTCGGCGACGAGATGGGCGATGCGATGCGTGAGCGTGCGGGTCTTGCCTGAGCCGGGGCCGGCGATGACGAGGAGCGGGCCGAGCGTCGTCGCGGCGGCGAGGCGCTGGTCGTCGTCCAGGCCCGCGAGAGGGGAAGCCGGAACGACCCCGCCTGGCGCTGCCAACGTCTCGCGGCGCTGCTCGTGGCGCTCGCGCGGGACTGTCGCGCTCGAAGGCAGCTCGGACGCTTCCTTCGGCGGCTCTGCGTCCGTCTTCTTCCGCTTGCGGCCGGGCACCTCGAAGAGCAGGCCGCCCGCGGTGCGGCGTTTGAGCTCGGCCGCCTCGAAGAGCCTGATGACGCCATATTCGCCGTCGTAGCCCGCCTCGCGGATGACCCGTCCCGCGCGCAGCCGCGCGATGGCCTCGGCGAGAAGCGAGGAGTCCGCGCGCGCGATGTCGTCGAGGGGGACCGCTTGCAGGATCGCGAGCTCGGGCCCGAGGCTCGCGACCAGCCGGTCGTAGCTGCGCTCGACGGTGAGGCTCGCGGGGCCCGTCGAGGCGAGCTCGGAGAGCACCTCGGGGAGCGGCACCAGGCTCGCGACCTCGCCCGCCGTCGGCGGCGGCACCACCTCGTCCTCGCTGCGGTCGGCGAGCGCCTCCACGCGATGGAGCACGCCGACCGTGACCCGCTCGCCGCACACGGGGCAGCGCCCGCCGGCCTCGCGCGTCTCCTTGGGCGAGAGGCGCGCGCCGCATTTGCGGTGGCCGTCGAGATGGTACTTGCCCTCCTCCGGGAAGAACTCGACCGTGCCGACGTAGCCCTCGCCCGTCTCGAGCGCGCGCCTGATCGCGAAGTAATCGAGCTCGCTGTCGAAAAGCGTGGTCTCGCGCCCGAGCTTGCCGGGGGAGTGCGCATCCGAATTGGAGACGAGGCGGTAGCGGTCGAGGAACGAAAGCCGCCAGTTCATCGCCGGGTCGGAGGAGAGGCCCGTCTCGAGCGCGAAGATGTGATGCGAGAGGTCGCCGTAGCACTCGAGGATCGAATCGAAACCCGACTGCGAGCCGAGTACGGCGAACCAAGGCGTCCAGATGTGGGCGGGCACGAGGAAGGCCTGATTGCTCGCCTCGAGCGTGATCTCGAGCAGGTGGCGCGAATCGAGGCCGAGAATGGGGCGGCCGTCCGACGCGATATTGCCGATGCGGGCGAGTCGCGCGCTAATACGGTCGGCGCTGTCGAAATCGGGCGCGTAGACGAGGTGATGGATTTTGCGGGTGCGCTCGCTCTTCTTGTAGATGGTCGAGATCTCGACGGAGAGCATGAAGCGGACGGCACTCCGGCACGCGGGCGGCAGCTTCTCGGCGATCGCGCGCTCGAGCTCATCGCGCAGCCGGAAAAGGCCGGACTCGGCGGGGACCAGCTTCTCCTTGAGCTCGGCGCGCCAGGCGGGATGCGTGAAATCGCCGGTCGCGACTACGCCGATCCCCTTGCGCGCGGCCCAGTAGGCGAGATGCTCGAGATCGCAGTCCCGGCTCGTCGCGCGCGAATATTTGGAATGGACGTGCAGGTCGGCGTGAAAGCGCATCGGCGGCCTTGCTTATGTGTGTGTCGTCACGTCGGCATTTTACGCCGCGATCGTGGCCGCCTGAAGGAGAGCCATCCGAGTCGCGCGAGAATCATGGGGATAACCCGCGCTTGCCGACGCGCGACTCGGGCGTCAGGAGCGATTCTGCACCACGAGAAGCGCACCCGTGAGGAGGAGGGCTGCACCGAGCCACTGTTGCAGGCCGATGCCGCGGCCCGACTCGGTGAGGCCCGAGGCATCGGCGAGGAGGCCGCAGCAAAGCTGGACCGCGACGAGGGCCGCCGTGGTCGAGGCGGCACCCAGCCGCGCATAGCCGGTGACACTCGCGAACACGAAGAAGGTGCCAAGCGCACCCGGAAGCAGCCAGAACGGGCGAAAGCGCGCGAGCGTCTCCGCCGGAAAGCTCGCTCCGTAGAGCCAGCAGCCGACCAGCGCGATCAAAACGAGGCCGACCGCCGAGTTGGCGAGAAGGGCCGCGAGCGTTGGAGCGCCCAAGGCGATCCGCGCCATGAGCGCATTCTGAAGGACGAGACCGGCGCCGCCCGCCGCGACGAGGAGGAGGGTGAGGACGGCGCCTGTCATGCCGGATGCCGCTCGCCGCTAAGAGCGCGGCGCGCTAGCGGCGCAGCACGGCCACGATGTAGCGGCATGTCGCTCGCCCGGCGTTGCGGAACTCGCAATCGGCCGGCGGTCCCAGGCGCAGGCAGTCGCCTTGGCCGAGATCGTAGACCGCGCTCCCTTGCGTGAAGCTGAGGGCACCTTGGATGACCACGATCTGCTGATCCTGGATGAAGGTGAAGGCGCTCTCCGGATAGGCGATCGCGGCACCCGGCGGCAGCTCGCCCCAGACGAGCTCCAGGGCCGTCGCCTCCCCACTCGCAGGCGTCAAGGTGCGGCGCGTGAAGCCGGTCGCCGGATCGCGCCAGCTCGCTTGCTCGCTTCGGCGGGCGAGCGGACCGGCACTCGCCTCGGCCCGCGCCATGAGCTGCGAGAGCGTGAGACCGAAGGCGCCCGAGAGGCGACCGAGGAGCGCCGCCGTGGGGCTGCTCTCGCCGCGCTCGAGCTTGCTGATCATCGCCTTGGAGACGCCCGCGCGCCCGGCCAGCTCGGCGAGCGACCAGCCGCGCGCGTCGCGCTCGGCCTTGAGCCGGGCTGAGAGGCGGACGTCCAGATCATCTTGAATAGTAGTCATTCGTCTAATATAATGGACAATCTCGACCGGGTCCAGAGGGAAAGATGCAGATCCGCGACGCGCGCGAAGCCGATCTCACCGCCATCCTCGAGATCACCAACGAGGCGATCCTCCATACGACCGCCATCTGGAGCGTGACCCCCACCACGCTCGAGGCGCGGCGCGGCTGGCTCGCGGAGCGCAGACGCCGGGACTTTCCGGTCTTCGTCGCC
>DATEQI010000079.1:0-2737 GCA_035272805.1 Alphaproteobacteria bacterium
TATGCGATGAATCTGGCGACGCTGATCGCCATCAACGCGATCCTGGCGATCACGCTCAACTTCATCATGGGATACGCCGGCATCTTCTCCTTGGCGCACGCGCTTTTCTTCGGCGTCGGCGCCTACACGGCGGCGTGGATCGCGATGCACGTCACGGGCGATTTCTTCTTGACCGTGTCCGCCGCGGCGCTCATGGCGTCGCTGCTCTCGCTCGCGCTCGCACTCCCCGCACTCCGCGTGCGCGAGGTATATTTCGTCGCCGCCTCGCTCGGCCTTCAGGTGCTCGGCACGACCGTGTTCGCGGAGTGGAAATCGGTGACGGGCGGCATCGGCGGCGTGATCGGCATCCCGCCCGCCGAGCTCTTCGGCGTTCCCCTCTCCGATCCCTACGCCTTCCTCGCCTTAGCCTTGGCGTGCCTGGCACTCGTCATCGCCGTCACCTATGCGCTCGTGCGCTCGAGCTTCGGCCGCAGCCTGACCGCGATCCGCGACAGCGAGTCGGCCGCCGCCGCCTACGGCAAGAACGTGGCGCTCATCAAGACGCTCGCGGTCGTGGTCTCCTCGGCACTTTGCGCCGTCGCGGGCGCGCTCTACGCCTTCTATCTCAGCTTCATCAACGTCGAGAGCTTCGGGCTCGACACTTCCATCCTATTGATGGCGATGGTGATCATCGGCGGCACCGGGACGCTCTTCGGGCCGATCATCGGCACGGTGCTGCTCTTACTCCTGCCCGCGGGGCTGAGCTACCTCTCCTTCCTGCCGCGCACCGAGATCGGCTCGATCCAGCAGATGATGTACGGGCTCGCCATGGTCGTCCTGATGATTTTCCGGCCCGGCGGGCTCGTCGGCAGGCGCAGCCTGGGGGAGCGCAAGTGAGCGCCGCGGTGCCCGCACTTCTCGACATCCGCGGCGTGAGCCGGCGCTTCGGCGGCCTCCTTGCCATAAACGAGGTGACGATGGCGCTCGAGGCCGGCGTCATCACCACGCTCGTGGGTCCCAACGGTGCCGGCAAGACGACGCTCTTCAACCTCATCACGGGATATTTGGCGCCCGATGCGGGCGAGGTGCTGTGGAAAGGCCGCTCGCTCAGAGGCATGCCGCATTGGGCGATCGCACGGCTCGGCATCGCGCGCACGTTCCAGGACCTGCGCCTCTTCACCCACATGTCGGTCGAGGACAACGTGCTCACCGTGATGGAGCAGAGCTCGTGGCTGTGGCAGCCGGGCGGCCCGCGCGAGCGGCGCGCGAAGAGCGCCCGCGCGGCCGCGATCCTCGAGGCGACCGGGCTTTCCGACAAGGCGCGGGTGCGCGCAATCGACCTCGCCTATGCCGAGCGCAAGTTCCTGAGCCTCGCCCGCATCATGGCGACGGATGCGGAGCTCTGGCTCCTCGACGAGCCCGCCTCGGGGCTCGATCTGCGCTCCTACGACCGCTTCCTCGAGCTCCTGCGCGCCAAGGCGCGCGAGGGGATCACGGTGTGCATCATCGAGCATAATTTCGACATCGTGCAGCGCATCTCGGACCGCATCGTTTTCCTCGATCAGGGACGGCTGATCGCCGACGGCGAGCCCAAGGCCATCCTCGCGGACCCGCACCTGGCCAACCTCTATTTCGGGGAGCATGCCGCGTGAGTGCGCCGGCCGTCTTCTCGACCGAGGGGCTCTTCGTCGGCTACGGCGGCAAGCCGGTCCTTCACGGCATCGACATGGAGCTGCGCGCGGGCGAGGTGCTATGCCTCATCGGCCACAACGGCGCCGGCAAGTCGACGCTGCTCAAGACCCTCTATGGCCTGGTGCGGCGCGTGAGCGGCCGCATTCTGCTGGACGGCCGCGCTGTCGCGGAGCCGCTGCCGCGCGAGATGACGGCTGCCGGGGTCTCCCTCATGCCCGAGGGGCGCGGCGTCTTTCCGGGCCTCACGGTCGCGGAGATCTTCGCCATGGGCATGTGGGCGGCAGGGGTGCCGGCCGGGGAGCGCGCGGAGCGCCTCGAGTGGGTGATGACCGCACTTCCGCAGGTCGGCACCTTCTACCGCCGCCGCGCCGGGCTGCTCTCGGGCGGGCAGCAGCAGATGGTATCGATCGGCAGGGCGCTTCTCAACCGGCCGCGCTGCCTTCTCATGGACGAGCCCTCGATCGGGCTGGCGCCCAAGCTGTTCCAGGACCTGCTCGAGCCGATCCGCGCGCTCAAGGAGCGGCAGGGCATGTCGATCCTCCTCGTCGAGCAGAACGTGCGCGAGGCGCTCAAGATCTCCGACCGCGTGCTGGTGATGAAGGCGGGCGCCTTGATCCTCGAGGCGCGACCGGAGGAGATCGGCGACAACGCGAAGCTGGTCGAGCTCTACTGAGAGCGCGAAAGGGGGAGACCGTGGATTTCGCCATAAGCCAAGAGCTGCACATGATCCAAGAGACGGTCCGCGGCTTCGTTGGGACCCATTTGGCACCCTTGGAGCGCTCTGTGGACGAGGAGGATCATCTCGCTCCCGAAACCATGGCCCGCCTGCGCGCGGAGGCCGTGAAACTCGGGCTCTACGGCTACAACATGCCGAAGGAGCTCGGCGGACCGGGACTCTCCGCCTTCGCCAAGGCGCTCGTCGCCGAGGAGCTCGGCCATACCACGATGGCGCTCGCCGAAATGCTCGGCCACTTGCCGAGCACGCTGCTCTACTGCAACGCGGAGCAAAAGAAATGGCTGATGCCGCCGCTCATGGACGGCAGCAAGACGATCACCTATGCGCTCA
>DATEQI010000080.1:0-7741 GCA_035272805.1 Alphaproteobacteria bacterium
AGGCCACGGAGAAGAACAGCAAGACTTAACGCGGTGGTCGCAGAGGAAGCGCGGGGGACGCAAAGAATTTACTTCTCCTCCGCGTCCGCCACGAACCCCCGCGTCCTCTGCGCTAAAAACTTGCCTCTCTTCTCCGTGGCCTCCGTGATCTCCGTGGTGAATCCCTCTCCACGCACCGCACCGCTTGCGGGCGAATCACCAAGCTGGTAGGAAGCTTGCCATGTCCCACGCGGTCCGCATCGCGCCCTCCATCCTCTCGGCCGATTTCGCGAAGCTGGGCGAGGAGGTGCGCGCGGTCTCGGCCGCGGGCGCCGATCTCATCCACATCGACGTGATGGACGGCCATTTCGTGCCCAACCTCACCATCGGACCCGCGGTCGTGAAGGCGCTGCGCCCGCACTCGGCACTCCCCTTCGACGTGCATCTCATGATAGCACCCGTCGATGCCTACGTTCCCCACTTCGCCGAGGCCGGGGCCGACATCATCACCGTGCATCCGGAGGCGGGGCCGCATCTCCACCGCACCCTCCAGCTCATCAAGTCGCTCGGCAAGAAGGCGGGCGTTGCCCTCAATCCCGCGACCCCCGCCGACGCCATCGACTACGTGCTTGGCGATCTCGACCTCGTGCTCGTCATGAGCGTCAATCCGGGCTTCGGCGGCCAGAGCTTCATCTCCTCGCAGCTCGACAAGATCGCGGCGCTCAGGGCGAGGATCGACAAGCTCGGCAAGGCGATCGATCTCGAGGTCGACGGCGGCATCAATTTCGAGACGGCGCGCGCGGCGGTGGCGGCGGGTGCGGACGTGCTGGTCGCCGGCACGGCGACCTTCGGCGGCGGCCCGGCCTCCTACCGCAACAACATCGCCCGCTTGCGCGGAGGCGACTGATGACGCTGCCGCGCGCGGGAGGCTGAGGACAGCGCCGATGAGCCGAGCGGCGGAATTCTCCGAATCACCCCTTCGTCGGCTCGGCGGGCGAGCGGGGAAGTGGCTCGAGCGGCTGGTGTTCTCGAGCGCCCTTTATCGGGCACTCCTCTTCGGCAGCACGCCCGCGAACCTTCTCGCGACAGCGGAGCCGCCTACCGGCGACGCGAGGGCTGGTGCCGCCATCCTCGCCGGCGAATGGCTGCTCGCGGGCGAGCGGCTCGCCGCCGAGGATCCGTTCAAGCGAGCGCCGAGCCCGTCTGCCACCGCTTCGCTCGCTGCGGCGAGTGCCAAGGCACCGGAGGCGGCTTCGCCCGCGGCACCCGAAGAGGCACTCGGCGGCGCGAGCGAGCCGATCCTCATAGCGCTCCACGGCTTCCGCTGGCTCGCCGACCTCGCCGCCGTCAACAGCGATGCGGCGCGCGAAAGGTCGCGGGCGCTCATCGCGAGCTGGATCGAGCGCTACGGCGAGTGGTCGCCCCTTGCCTGGCGCGCGGACGTGCTCGGCCGCCGCCTCAGTGCTTGGCTCGCCTTCTATCCCTTCTTCTCATCCACCTCCGACGCCTTCCGCCGCCGCTTCCTGCGCAGCACGGCGCGCCAGGCCCGTCATCTCGGCCGGCTCGCGCGCTTGGGCGGCGGCAGCCTCGGGCCGGCGGGCCATGGCAGGCTCGAGGCCCTCATTGCCTATGTGGAGGCCGCGGCTTCTTTGCCGGGGGGGAAGGATCGCCTGGCCAAGCCCGTCGCCCGCTTCCTCGACGAGCTCGAGCGCCAGGTGCTGCCCGACGGCGGCCATTACCAGCGCAGCCCCGCCGTCCATCTCGCCGTGCTCGACATGCTGGTGCGCCTGCGCGCAACGCTGGTGGCCGGCCGCCACGCGGTGCCGCCGGGACTGCAGGCGGCGATCGACCGCGCAGCCCCCATGCTGCGCTTCTTCCGCCACGGCGATGGCCGCCTCGCCCTCTTCAACCACACGGCCGAGGAGAGCGAGGTCGCGATCGATGCCGTGCTCAAGCGGGCCGATGCGCCTGGGAAGCCGCCCGCCTCCGCCCCCCACACGGGCTTCCAGCGCCTCGAGGCCGGCGCCAGCCTGGCGCTCATGGACAGCGGCCCCCCGCCGCCGCCCGAGAGCGAGGCCTACGCCCATGCCGGCACGCTCAGCTTCGAGCTCTCCTACGGCAAGGAGCGCGTGATCGTGAACTGCGGCGCGCGGCCTTATGCCACGGGCGATTGGCTCACGGCGCAACGCGCGAGTGCCGCCCACTCGACCCTCGTGCTGGCGGACACCAACTCCTCCGATTTCCTCACCTCGGGTCATATCGGCCGGCGCCCGCGCCACGTGCTCGCCCGGCGCGAGGAGGCAGACGGTGCCGTCCTCGTCGACGCGAGCCACGACGGCTATGAGCCGCCCTTCGGCGTGCTGCATCGCCGCCGTCTCTATCTCGCGGCGGACGGAGACGACTTGCGCGGCGAGGACCGCCTCGCGCGCATCCGCGTCGCTCACGCGCCGCTTGCCTTTGCCGTGCGCTTCCATCTCCATCCCGACGTGCAGGCCTCCCTCATGCAAGACGGCAAGTCGGCGCTGCTGCGCACGGCGGGCCGCACGGGCTTCCGCCTCGATGCCGTGGGCGGCCGCCTGGTCATCGCGGAGAGCATCTATTTGGGTGCCGCGAGCGGCTCAAGGCGCAGCGAGCAGATCGTCATCGAGAGCACGCTCGCCGGCGAGGAGGCGGTGGTGAAGTGGTCCTTGAAGCGTCTGCGCGGGGGGTAGAGCCAGGTCGTGTGCGGCATCGTCGGCAGGGTGGCGCTTCATGGCATCGACCGCGCGAGCCTGGCAACGCGGCTCGAGGCGGCGATCGAGCGCTTGCGCCCGCGCGGGCCGGATTCGCAAGGGCGCTTCCTGGACGAGCGCTGCGCGCTGGGTGCCACCCGGCTCGCCATCGTCGACCTCTCGCCCGCGGGCGCCCAGCCCATGGTGCGCGCCGGGCTGGTGATCAGCTACAACGGCGAGATCTTCAATTTCCCCAAGCTGCGCGACGAGCTCCAGGCGCTCGGGCATCAGTTCGTCGGCCACTCGGACACCGAGGTGCTGCTCGAGGGCTGGCGCGAGTGGGGGGTAGCGCTGCTGCCGAGGCTGCAAGGCATGTTCGCCTTCGGACTGTGGGATCAGGCAGCAGGCGAGCTCGTCCTCGCGCGCGACCGCTTCGGCAAGAAGCCTCTGCTCTATCGCCATGCCGAGGCCACCCTCGATTTCGCCTCCGAGCTCGTGGCCTTGCAATGCCTCTCCGGTAGTGCGGGCACGCTCGACAGGACGGCGCTGCGGCTCTATTTCGCGCTCCGTTATCTGCCGGAGCCCTGGTCGATCCTCGAAGGCGTGCGCAAGCTGCCGGCGGGGCATCTCGCGCGCTTCTCCAAGGCGGGACTCAAGATCGAGCGCTGGTACGATCTGGCCTCGGCGCGTCCGCCGCAGTTCAAGAGTGCCGAGGAGGCGACGGCCGCCTTGCGCTCGCACCTCGATGAGGCGGTGAAGGCGCGCCTCATCGCCGACGTGCCGATCGGCGCCTTCCTCTCGGGTGGGGTCGATTCGGCGATCGTCGTGAGCCTCATGGCGCAGCATGTGCCGCGCGTCCGCACCTTCACGGTCGGCTTCGCCGATGCGGCCGAGTATTACGAGGAGCGCCCGGCGGCGCGCCGGGTGGCCGAGCACCTCGGCACCGCGCACACCGAGATCGCGGTGACGCCAAAGGAGGCACTCGCGGCCCTCGATGCGGTGTGGGACGGGCTCGACGAGCCCTTCGCGGACAGCTCGGCCCTTCCCCAATACATCGTCGCGCGCGAGACGCGGCGTCACGTGACCGTGGCACTGTCGGGCGACGGTGCCGACGAGGTCTTCGGCGGCTACCGCAAATATCAGGGCGAGCTTTTGGCCCTCCGCTACGCCTCCTTGCCGGGCTGGCTCAAGCACGCGGCACTGGCACCCTTCGCCTTGCTGCCCGAGGACAAGAGCCGTCCGCTCCTCGAGCGCGCGCGCCGGCTGCGCCGCTTCGCCGCGCACGGCTGGAAGGACGCCGCGGCACGCCAGGCCGGCTGGGCGCGCAATCTCGAGGAGGATGAGCTCGACCGGCTTTTCGCCGAGCCCACAGAAGCCCCCACGCTCGAGGCGCTCGTCGAGGAGCTGCGCGCGGAAGTGCGCGACGAGGACGCGATCAATGCCATGCTCGGGGCCGACTTGGGCCTCGGGCTCGTGGGCGACATGCTGGTCAAGGTCGACCGCATGAGCATGGCCGCGAGCCTCGAGGTGCGCTGCCCCTTCCTCGACCACCACGTCGTCGAGTGCGCCGCGGCGATGCCCGGCCGCTTCAAGCTGGCAGCGGGTGCCGGCAAGCGCATCCTTCGCCGCAGCTTCGCCGATCGCCTGCCCGCGGAGGTCTTCGCGCGGCCCAAGAAAGGCTTCGAGATTCCCATCGCTGAGTGGCTCAAGGGCGAGCTCGGCGAGCTCGTCCGGCGCGCCACCGACCCCGCGCGTCTCAAGCGGCAGGGCCTCTTCCGGCCGGAGCTGCCGCAGCGCTGGAAGCGCCAACTCGACGGCGGGCGGCGCGACAGCTCGGCCCAGCTCTGGAGCCTCATCGCCTTCCAAGCCTGGTCGGAGAGGCGTCTTCCGGCATGAAGATCTGCCAGCTTTGTGCCGTCGACTTCACGCTCTATCATTTCCTCGTGCCCCTCATGATGGGGCTCGAGGAGGCCGGGCACGAGGTCATCGGCGTTTGCTCCGACGGGCCCTATCTCGACAAGGTGCGCGCGCTCGGCCTCACGGTCGAGCCGGTCGAGATCGCGCGCAGCTTCCACGTCATCAAGCATATCGCGACCTACCGCCGGCTCCTGGCGCTCTTCCGGCGCGAGCATTTCGACATCGTCCACTGCCATACGCCGGTCGCCGCCTTGATCGGCCGCTTCGCCGCTTGGCACGCGGGCGTTTCGAAGATCGTCTACACCGCGCACGGTTTCTATTTCCACGAAGGGATGCCGGCGTGGAAGCGCACGCTCTTCATTTTGCTCGAATGGCTCGCGGGGCGCTTGACCGACGTGCTCTTCACCCAGGCGCAAGAGGATGCCGAGGCCGCGCGGCGCTACCATCTCTGCAGAGGCGGCATCGTCGCCGCGATCGGGAACGGGGTCGACAGCCGGCGCTTCCACCCGGCAGCCGATGCGGCGGAGCGCGCCGCAATCCGCCGCGCGCTCGCGGTGCCCGAGGACGCGGTCGTCATCCTCATGATCGGGCGGCTCGTGGCCGAAAAGGGCTATCTCGAGCTCTTCGAGGCCATGCGCGAGGTGGAGGCACTCCTCTGGGTCGTGGGCGAGCGCCTGCCGAGCGACCATGCCTCCGCCATCGACCAGGCGATCGACGCGCTCGCGCGCGATCCGGGGCTCGCCCCGCGCATTCGCCTCCTCGGCTATCGCAGCGACGTGCCGGAGCTCCTGCGCGCGGCCGACATTTTCACCCTGCCCTCGCACCGCGAGGGCATGCCGCGCTCGATCATCGAGGCCATGCTGAGCGGGCTTCCCGTGGTCGCCACCGACATCCGCGGCGCGCGCGAGGAGGTGGTCGCGGGCGAGACGGGAGCCCTTGTCCTCGTTCGCGATCCGCGAGCGCTCGCGGGAGCGCTCGGACGGCTCGTTGCCGATCCGGCCTTGCGCGCGCGGCAGGGAGCTGCCGGGCGCGCGCGGGCGCTCGAGCTTTACGACGAGCACAAGATCATCGCGCGCCAGCTCGCCCTCCTCGGGCTCTGAGGCCTCATTCGCGCTTTACAAGCCGACCCTGCAAGGCTAGGGAAGGTGCCCTGCCGCGGGCGCGGCACGCTACGAGAAACCCGGTCTTATGACGCATCTCGACGCCCTCGAGAGCCAGAGCATCTACATCATCCGCGAGGCCTTCAGCCGGATCGGACGGCTCGCCATGCTGTGGTCGCTCGGCAAGGACTCGAACGTCATGGTCTGGCTCGCGCGCAAGGCCTTCTTCGGGCGCGTGCCCTTTCCGGTGCTCCACGTCGACACCGGCAGGAAATTTCCCGAGATGTATGCCTTTCGCGAGCGCTACGCCAAGGAATGGGGGCTCGACCTCGTCGTCGCAAAGTGCCCTCCGCTCGAGGAGATCGACCCCACCTTGCCGCCCGCGGCGCGCGCGGCCGCGCGCAAGACCGCGGGCCTCAAGGCGGCGATCGCGGCGCACGGCTATCAGGGCATCTTCGCCGGCATCCGCCGCGACGAGGAGGCGACGCGGGCAAAGGAGCGCGTCTTCAGCCCGCGCGGGGAGGGCTCGCGTTGGGACTTCCGCGACCAGCCGCCCGAGTTCTGGGACCAGTTCATGACCGCGGTACCGCCGGGCATGCACTTGCGCATCCACCCGCTCCTCCATTGGAGCGAGCTCGACGTATGGCGCTACGTCAAGTCGCAAGGCATTCCGGTGGTGGACCTCTATTTCGCCAGGAACGGCAAGCGCTACCGCTCGCTCGGCGATCAGGACATCACCCACCCGATCGCGAGCGACGCCGCCTCGATCGACGAGATCATCGCCGAGCTCGAGCACACGCGCATTGCCGAGCGCGCGGGCCGTGCCATGGACCACGAGGCGGAGGACGCCTTCGAGCGCCTGCGCGCGGACGGGTACATGTGATGCACGAGCGCCGTCACGAGGGAGCTTCCGCCGTCGGCTTGCGCGAGCTCTTGCGCCTGGTGATCGTCGGCCACGTCGATCACGGCAAGTCGACGCTCGTCGGCCGCCTCCTCTACGAGACCGGCTCGCTGCCCGAGGGCAAGGTCGAGGCGGTGCAGGAGATGTGCAAGCGGCGCGGCATGCCCTTCGAATGGGCCTTCGTGACCGACGCCTTCCAGGCCGAGCGCGACCAGCTCGTCACCATCGACGTGAGCCACATCCGCTTGAGGACCGAGCGGCGCGATTATCTCCTGCTCGATGCGCCCGGCCATCGCGAGTTCCTCAAGAACATGGTGACGGGGGCGGCGGCGAGCGATGCCGCACTCTTGCTCGTGGACGCGGGCGAAGGGGTGCGCGAGCAGTCGCGCCGGCACGGCTTTCTTCTCTCGCTTCTCGGCGTCACGCAGGTCGTCGTCGCCGTCAACAAGATGGACCTCGTCGGCTACGACGCCGCGCGCTTCGCGGCGCTCGAGGCGGAGATGCGCGGCTATCTCGCAAGCGTGGGCATCACCCCACTCCATGTGGTCCCGGTCTCGGCGCGCGTCGGCGTCAACCTCACCCTGCCGTCCCAAGAGATGAGCTGGTATCGCGGTCCGAGCCTGCTCACGGCACTCGAGGCGCTCGAGCCCGCGCCCCTCCTGGCCGACTTGCCGCTGCGGCTTCCCGTGCAGGACATCTACAAGTTCGACGAGCGGCGCATCATCGCGGGCCGCGTCGAGAGCGGCCGGCTCAGCGTCGGCGATACGCTCCTCTTCTCTCCCTCCAACAAGAGCGCCAAGGTGAGGTCGATCGAGGCGTGGCACGCGCAGGCACCGGTACGGGAGGCCCAGGCCGGACAAGCGGTCGGCATCACGCTAGAGGAGCCCCTTTTCATCGAGCGCGGCGAGATGATCAGCCATGCGGAGAAGCCGCCGGTCGAGACCAACGTGTTCCGCGCGCGCCTCTTCTGGCTCGGCCACGTCCCGCTCAAGGAGGGCGGGCGCTACACGCTCAAGCTCCACACCGCGGCCGTGCCCGTCGAGGTGCAGGAGATCGAGCGGGTGATCGACCCTTCCGACCTCTCGGCGGCGAAGGCGGAGGAGGTCGAGCGCCATGCCGTCGCCGAGGTCGTC
>DATEQI010000081.1:0-13490 GCA_035272805.1 Alphaproteobacteria bacterium
CCCTGCGCACTTGGTTGCGGCAGAGAACGATAATTGAGATTATCGACGACGGCATATCGACCTCGGGCGGCCGTTCGGTTAATCTCACATGGCGCGATCTCAGCGCATTCAAATTAAGATACTACGCGACAAAACGCGATCGTACGGGAGGCTGGATGCAACTCACTCTCGCGGCAGGAAGAAAGCGGCTGTCGCTCGAATCTTCCCTCGACGGCTTCGTCGAGGTGACCAGGCGCGCAGCCCTTGCCGCAACCGCGAATGGGGTGAGGCTCGATGCTCCCACACGCAACAATCTCCTAGCGCTCGGGGTGGCGCCACCCGCCGAACCCGCATGACCAATCTCCTCACCGTTCGCGATCTGCGGGTCGAGTTCCAGATCCACGACACCGTGATCCAGGCGGTGAAAGGGGTGTCCTTTCGCGTGCGCCCGGGCACGACCGTGGCGCTCGTCGGCGAGTCCGGCTCCGGCAAGTCCGTGGTCTCCCAGGCGATCATGGGCATCCTGCCGCGCAATGGCCGCGTCTCGGCCGGCGAGATCCTGTTCAACGATCCGGCCAAGGGCGGAGAGACGGTCGACATCTCCCGGCTGGCCCCCGACTCGCGGGCCATGCGCGCCATCCGCGGAGCTCGCATTTCGATCATCTTCCAAGAGCCGATGACCTCGCTCTCGCCGCTCCACACCATCGGCGATCAGGTGAGCGAGGCATTTTTCCTGCACCGTGCCGGGAGCAAAGCGCAGGGCTTGGAGCTCACCAAGGAGATGCTGCGCCTCGTCGGCTTCGCCGATCCCGCGAGAGCGCTCGGGACCTATCCGTTCGAGCTCTCCGGCGGCTTGCGCCAGCGCGCGATGATCGCCATGGCGCTCATCTGTCATCCCGCGCTTCTCATCGCGGACGAGCCGACGACGGCGCTCGACGTCACCATCCAGGCGCAGATCCTCAAGCTGATCCAGGATCTTCAGCGCGAGCTGGACATGGCGGTGCTCATCATAACCCACGATCTCGGCGTGGTCGCGAACGTCGCCGAGGAAGTCGTGGTGATGTACAATGGACAGGTCACCGAGTACGGAACGCTTGAGGACATCTTCCGCAAGCCCACGCATCCGTATCTGCAGGCGCTTCTGCGGGCGGTGCCGAAGTTCGATATGAAGGCAAACGAGCGGCTTCAGCCGGTGCGCGAGATAACACCCAAGACGGGCAACTTGCTCGCGGCCAAGGAGCCGTGGCCGGAGGGCGCGGATGCGGCCGGCCCGCTCCTCTCGGTAAAGGGCCTGTGCAAGAAATTCCGCGTCCACGAGCGCGGCTTCTTCGCCGCCAGGGAAGCGAGCGAGACGACCGCCCTCGACAACGTGAGCCTCGACGTGCGACGCGGCGAATGCCTCGGCCTCGTCGGCGAGAGCGGCTGCGGAAAGACCACCTTCAGCAAGTTGGTGACGCGGGCGCTCAACGCGGATGCCGGCGAGATCTGGTTCAACGATCGCGGCACGCGCATTGACGTGCGCGCGCTTTCCGCAAGCGAGCTCATCCCCTTCCGGCGCAAGGTCCAGTTCATCTTCCAAGACCCCTACGGCTCGCTCAACCCGCGCATGACGGTCTTCGACATCGTCGGCGAGCCGCTCGTCATCCACCACATCGGCGACAATCGCTGGCGCAGCGAGATGGTGAAGGAGCTCATGGAGCTCGTCGGCCTCGATCCGCGCTTCCTCAACCGCTATCCGCATAGTTTCTCGGGCGGTCAGCGCCAACGCATCGGCATTGCGCGCGCGTTGGCGCTCAAGCCCGACCTGCTCATCTGCGACGAGCCGGTCTCGGCACTCGACGTGTCCATCCAGGCGCAGGTTCTGAACCTGCTCAAGGACCTCAGGGACCAGCTCGGCCTCACCTATCTTTTCATCTCCCATAACTTGGCGGTCGTCGATTACATCTCCGACCGCATCGCGGTCATGTGCGCGGGCCGCATCGTCGAGGTGGCGCCGCGCGAGGCGTTGTTCCGCCAGCCGATCCACCCCTATACGCGCGCGCTGCTCACCGCGGTGCCGGACCCGGACCCCAACCGCCGGCTCGACCTCACGGCCCTCATGGAAGGCAAGGCTTCGATCCCGTCGGCGTGGCCCGCACCCTTTACCGTCGACGGCAAGGGGCAGCTCGAGCTCGTCGAGGTCGGCTCCGGGCATTTCGTGCGCGCCGATCCCTCGAGCGAGTTGGGAGCATTGCCGACATGAGACGCGCGATCATCTCGAGCTTGGCACTGGCGTCTCTGCTCTTGACCGGCGCCGGCGCCGCGCATGCCTTCGACATGCAGGAGACGCCTTCACTGCGCGACCGGGTGGCGCAAGGCAAGCTGCCGCCGGTCGCCGAGCGCGCGCCCGAGCATCCGCTCATCGTCGATTTCGCCGCCGATGGCAAGCGCATCGGCAGGCCCGGCGGCTCGCTGCGCATCCTGATGTCGGCGGACAAGGACACGCGTCTCATGGTGGCCTACGGCTATGCGCGTCTCGTCGTATTCAACGAGAAGCTCCAGCTCGTGCCCGACATCCTCGAGAGCTTCGATGTCGAGGGCGATCGCGTCTTCACCTTCCATTTGCGCAAAGGCATGCGCTGGTCGGATGGCGAGCCTTTCACCAGCGAGGATTTCCGCTACTACTGGGAGGACGTCGCCAACAACAAGGAGCTCTCGCCCTATGGGCTCACGCGGTCGTTGCTCGTCGAGGGCGAGCCGCCCAGGGTCGAGTACCCCGACCTCTACACGGTGCGTTACAGCTGGACGAAGCCGAACCCGCACTTCCTGCCGCTCCTCGCCGGGGCGACGCCGCTCGAAATCTTCATGCCGGCCCACTACCTCAAGCAATTCCACGCGAAATACGCGGATGCCGAGAAACTCCAGAAGCTCGCCAAGGCCGCGAAGCAGCGCAACTGGGCCGCGCTCCACGCGTTCAAGGGCCACTCCTACAGGAACAGCAACCCCGATCTGCCCTCGCTCGAGCCCTGGGTGCTTACGACAGCGCCGCCTGCGGAGCGTCTGGTCTTCGCGCGCAATCCCTTTTACCATCGCTTCGATGCGCAAGGGCATCAGCTGCCCTACATCGACACCGTCACGATGGACATCGTCGACAGCAAGCTGGTCCCGCTCAAGGCCGAGACCGGCGAAGCGGACCTGCAGGCGCGCTACCTGCGCTTCGATGACTATACCTTCCTCAAGCGCGGCGAGAAGCAGCACGATTACACCCTTCGGCTGTGGCGCACGGGCACGGGCTCCCAGGTGGCGCTTTATCCCAACCTGAACGTGAAGGATCCGGTGTGGCGCAAGATCGTCCGCGACGTGCGCTTCCGCCGCGCGCTCTCGCTCGCGGTCAACCGGCACGAGATCAACAAGGTCGTCTATTTCGGCCTCGGCCTCGAGGGCAACGACACGGTCTTGCCGGAAAGCCCCCTCTACAAGGAGGAGTACAAGACGCGGTGGGCGACTTTCGATCTCAAGGCGGCCAACGCGCTCCTCGATGAGATGGACCTCACCAAGCGCGACGACCGCAACACGCGTCTCTTGCCCGACGGACGCGCCATGGAGATCGTGGTCGAGACGTCCGGCAGCTCCACCGAACAGACGGACGTGCTCCAGCTCGTCCGCGATACCTGGGCGGAGCTCGGCGTGCGGCTCTTCATCAAGCCGTCCCAGCTCGAGATCTTCCGCATGCGCATCTTCGCGGGCGAGACGGTGATGGCCATCTCGAGCGGGCTCGACGACGGCATACCGGTAGCCGAGATCAGCCCCGCGGAGCTGGCGCCGACCGAGGAAGACCAGCTGCAGTGGCCGAAGTGGGGCGATTACTACGAGACCCACGGCAAGACAGGCGAGGCGGTCGACCTGCCGGAGGCAAGCGAGCTGCTCGCCCTCAACAAGGAATGGGAGACGGCCGCAAGTCACGAGGAGCGCACGCGCATCTGGCAGCGCATGCTCGAGATCAATGCGGACCAGCAGTTCACCATCGGCATCGTGGCGGGCGTGCCGCAGCCGGTCGTGGTCAGCAATCATCTCGAGAACGTTCCGGAGAAGGGCACTTACTGCTGGGATCCCGGCGCCCACTTCGGCATCTACAAGCCGGATACGTTCTGGTACGACAACGCGCCCGCCGAGACGGCGGCGGTCAAGGCCGCAGCGCCTTGAGATGAAGGGCCTGACGGGGAGGGGCGGTACTCATGCTCGGCTACATTGCGCAGCGCCTGTTGATCATGATTCCGACGCTGCTCGCGATCAGCATCATCGTCTTCGTCATCATCCAGGCGCCCCCCGGGGACTATCTCTCGAGCTATGTCGCCGAGCTGCAGAGCCAAGGTGAATCGGTCGATCCGCAAAAGATCCAGTTCCTGCGCGCGCAATACGGCCTGGACCAGCCCCTCTTCAAGCAATACTTCGTCTGGCTCACCGACATGCTGCAGGGCGACTTCGGCTACTCGTTCGAGTACAACCTGCCGGTCACCAAGGTGGTGGGCGACCGCCTGTGGCTCACATTCATCGTCTCCTTCACGACGATTCTGTTCGTCTGGGTGGTGTCCTTTCCGATCGGCGTGTACTCGGCGACCCACCAGTACAGCATCGGCGACTATGGCCTGACCTTCCTGGGCTTCATTGGGCTCGCCACGCCGAATTTCCTGCTCGCCCTCGTCCTTCTCTACGTCGCCAACTCCTGGTTCGGCGTCTCGGTCGGCGGGCTCATGGCCGAAGAGTACCTCGACCAGCCGTGGAGCCTGGGCAAGGTGCTCTCGGTGTTCGCGCATCTATGGATTCCGGTCATCGTGATCGGCGCCGCGGGGACGGCGGGGATGATCCGCCGCCTGCGCGCTAATCTGCTCGACGAGCTGCAGAAACAGTATGTGGTCACCGGGCGCGCCAAGGGCCTGCCGGCGCGGCGGCTGCTCATCAAGTATCCCTTGCGCATGGCGCTCAATCCCTTTGTCTCCGACATCGGCAATCTTCTGCCCCACGTCGTCTCCGGGGCCACGATCACCTCGATCGTGCTCTCGCTCCCCACCACGGGCCCGATGCTGCTTCAGGCGCTGCGCAGCCAGGACATGTACCTCGCCGGCTCCTTCCTCATGTTCCTCGCCACCCTCACGGTGTTCGGCGTGCTGCTTTCGGATCTCCTGCTGGCGCTGCTCGATCCGCGCATCCGGCTGCACGGGGGGACGACGCGATGAGTGCGGATATCGAGGATCGCCTCGAGGCCCCGCATCTCGCGCATTACGTCTCGCAGGCTCCCTTCGACCCCTATGCCATCGAGGCGATGGCGCCGGGCCAGGAGCGCTACTACATGGCCGGCCAGTGGCGGCTGATGTGGTGGAAGCTGCGCCGACATCGTCTCGCCGTCGTCTCGGGCGCGCTCCTCATGCTGTTCTATCTCTCGATCACGATGAGCGAGATATTGGCCCCTTACAACCTCCATACGCGCAACACGGACTTCCTCTATGCCCCGCCCCAGGCGGTTCATCTTTTAGACCAGGGGCGCTTCATCGGACCCTTCGTCTACGGCCTCGACACCGGCCTCGACATGGAGACGCTGCGCTGGGTCTATACGGCCAACCCGGCCAAGGTCGAGCCGATCCGCTTCTTCTGCCAGGGCGACGCTTATCACTTCTGGAGCCTCTTCGAAGCGCACTTCCACCTCGTTTGTCCGGCAGAGGGCGGCACGCTCTTTCTTTTCGGCACCGACCGGCTCGGGCGCGACATGCTCTCGCGCATCATCTATGGCGCGCGCGTTTCGCTGACCATCGGGCTCATCGGCATCAGCATCAGCTTCCTCCTCGGCATGACGCTGGGCGGGCTCGCCGGATACTACGGCGGCTGGATCGACAGCCTGATCCAACGCCTCATCGAGGTGATCCGCTCGTTCCCCGAGCTGCCGCTGTGGATGGCGCTTTCCGCCATATTGCCGGTCACCTGGAGCCCGGTGCTGATCTATTTCGGCATCACCCTCATTCTCGGGCTCATCGACTGGACGGGCCTGGGACGCGCGGTGCGCTCGAAGCTCCTGGCGCTGCGCGAGGAGGACTTCTGCATGGCGGCGATCTTGATGGGGGCCAAGCCCAGCCGCGTGATCGCGCGCCATCTGCTGCCGAGCTTCATGAGCCATTTGATCGCCTCCGCGACCCTTTCGATCCCCAATATGATCCTCGGCGAGACCGCGCTGAGCTTCCTCGGCCTCGGGCTCAGGCCGCCGATCACGAGCTGGGGCGTGCTCTTGAACGAGGCGCAGAACATCAATGCGGTCGCCGTCTATCCCTGGATCATGCTGCCGGTGGTGCCGGTGGTCCTGGTGGTGCTCGCCTTCAATTTCCTCGGCGACGGCCTCAGGGACGCGGCGGACCCCTACCACTGACCAAGGTTGCTCACAAATGGCCTTGCATTTATAGGAATGTTACGATATTTATCGTTGCGAGAGATAACATCAATATACTTCGATAACTTTTATATAAATGGATCGAGTCCGCAACCCGTTCGCTCCAGGAGCAGGAACGCCCCCGCCGGCCCTCGTCGGGCGAGGGGAAGTACTGGGAAACGCGGAAGTTACGCTGGCCCGCATCAAGCAAGGCCGTCCCTCCAAAAGCTTCTTGCTCGTTGGACTTCGCGGCGTTGGGAAGACGGTTCTGCTTAATCGGATCCAAGAGATGGCCGAGAATCAGGGCTATAAGGCGATCTCAATTGAAGCGCCCGAGAACAAGCGGTTGCCGGCGCTCCTCGTTCCGCCGCTTCGACAAATCTTGCTGGCGCTCGATCGCTCCGAACATGTGAACGAGTACGTCAAACGGGGCCTGCGCGTTCTCAAGAGCTTCGCCGGGGCCTTCAAGTTGAGCTTGGGTGACTTTGACCTCGGATTGGATATCGACCCGGAGCAAGGCGCCGCAGACAGCGGCGATCTCGAGACCGACTTGACCGAGCTCATGCTGGCAGTCGCGCAAGCGGCGAGCGCGCGACAAACTCAAGTCGCCGTCTTTATCGACGAAATGCAGTATCTCAATGACGACGAGCTCAGCGCGCTAATCATGGCGATCCACAGGATTGTTCAAAAACAATTGCCTCTGCTTCTCGTTGGTGCCGGTCTGCCACAGCTTGTCGGACTCACCGGCAAATCGAAATCCTATGCAGAACGTCTATTCGATTTTCCAAAGATCGGCGAGCTCAAAGAAGCCGACGCCCGGAACGCCCTCGAGGAGCCCGTCCGGCGCGAAGGCGTGGCTTTCGGACAAACGGCACTGGCCGAAATTATACGCATCACGCTGGGGTACCCATATTTTCTTCAAGAGTGGGGATATCACACGTGGAACATTGCGAGCGTCTCGCCAATTTCATTGGACGATGTGAGGGCCGCTCAGGCGGTCGTGATTCAGCGACTCGACGCCAGCTTTTTTCGCGTGCGGTTTGATCGCCTCACCCCTCGGGAAAGAGAATATCTTCGGGCCATGGCCGAACTAGGCGCGGGGCCTCACAGGTCCGGAGACATTGCTGATATCCTGGGAGTGAATGTGCATTCGGTCGCACCTTTGCGCAGTGGCCTGATCAAAAAAGGCATGATCTTCAGTCCGGCTCACGGCGATACGGCCTTCACCGTTCCATTGTTCGACGAATTCATGAAACGCATCATACCGACCATGAAAGCCCCGCGATCAGCAAAGCTTCATCCGCCAATTTCAGAGTGAGGCAGGGGGCGAGCGACCAAAACCGCCAACGGCCGATCAGACGAACCTGTCGCCTGACAGCATCTATTTTCAGGGGGCAAGCACCATGCCTTCGCGCGCGACGAGCGTGCCCGGCCGCGCCTTCTCGGCATTTTTCGCGACACGGTCCATGAAGGCGTCGTCATGGGCAGGATCGTGGTGGAAGATGACGAGCGTCTTGACGCGCGCCGCATCGCAGAGCCGCGCGCCCTCCTCCCAGGTGGAGTGACCCCAACCCGCAAAGCGCGGCAGCTCGGCTTCCGTATAGGTCGAATCATAGACGAGGAAGTCCGCACCCTCGATCAGCCCGAGAATGTTCGCGTCCAGCTTGCCGGAGACATGTTCCGTGTCGGTGACGTAGCAGAATGCCCGGCCGCGGTACTCGATGCGGTAGCCGGTGGCGCCGTTGGGATGATTGAGGGGTGCCGTGCGAATGCGGATTCCGGGGTGCGGCTCGAGCGTCTCGCGGGGCTTGAAATCCACATAGCTGATGTCCGCCTTGAGGACGTCGAGCGGTACCGGGAAGAGCGGCGCCTCCATGCTGTCGCACAGCACGTCGTAGAGGCGATGCTCGGGCAGGAGATGCCCCGCCCAGAAGCGAAAGCGGTTCTCGCGCTTGAACGCCGGGCTGAAGAACGGCAGCCCGGTGATATGGTCGTAGTGCGTGTGCGTGAAGAAAAGATCGGCCTCGAGCGGACCCTGCGCGTCGAGCTCGCGCCCCAACACGCGCAGCCCGGTGCCCGCGTCAAAGATCAGGAGACGGGAGCCACAGCGCACCTCGAGGCAGGAGGTGTTGCCGCCATAGCGCACATAGTCGGGCCCCGGACATGCGATCGAACCGCGCACGCCCCAGAACCTCAAGGTGAATTTCTCAGCTTGATCCAACCGTTTATGCCCCCTCCCTTGGCCCTCGGCAGCCGCAACGGCGCGGCCGAGGGCCGACCCGGTCGCCCCCAATCTAGCGACCTCTGCTCCCCCCACCTGTGACGGCCGTCACGGCACCAGGCGATAGCCGCCCGCCTCCGTGATCAGGATCACCGCTCTCGAGGGGTCTGCCTCGATCTTCTGGCGCAGGCGGTAGACGTGGGTCTCCAGCGTATGCGTCGTAACCCCGGCGTTGTAGCCCCACACCTCGTTGAGGAGCGTCTCGCGGCCGACCACTTTCTCGCCCGCGCGGTAGAGATACTTGAGGATCGCCGCTTCCTTCTCGGTCAGCCGCACCTTCTTTTTGCTGCCGCTCTCGATGAGAAGCTTGGCCGAGGGACGGAAGCTATAGGGGCCGATGGCGAAGACCGCATCCTCGCTCTGCTGGTGCTGGCGCAGCTGGGCGCGCAGCCGCGCCAGCAGCACGCCGAGGCGGAACGGCTTGGTCACATAGTCGTTGGCGCCGGCGTCAAGCGCCAGGATGGTGTCCGCATCCGTGTCCGAGCCGGTGAGCATGATGATCGGCGACTTGAAGCCGTCGCGGCGCAAGAGGCGGCAGACCTCGCGGCCGTCGATATCGGGCAGCCCGACATCGAGAAGCACGGCGTCGTAATAGTCCCGCCGCGCCATCTCGAGGGCCTTGGCCCCGGTCTCCGCCTCGCCGGTCTGGAACTCCTCGTGGAGCTGAAGCTGCTCGCAGAGCGAATGACGCAGGGCAGCATCGTCGTCGACGAGCAGGATCTTCCTGCCGGTGGCGGCGGCACTTCGGTCAGGCGAAGCGAGGGCACTTCGCTGCATGGCGGTCTCCGAGGGCGCGTGGCACGGCCCTGGTCAGGATGCCCCTCTTGAGGCTTTCGCGGGCGAGAATACTGGCAAATTCAACCATGTTCCAGAGATGTCGGCAGCCCCCGGCACGCCTTTGCTAGGGGTGCTCACCGAGGATTTGCCGGCGCACGGCGCCGAAGAGCCGGTTATGCGGGTCGGCGAAGCGATCGAGAATGGAAAAGTGCTGCTCATGCGGCATGGGCACGATCTCGAGCGGCAGCCCCGCGCCATGCCAGGCCTCGGCGTAGACCTCCTGCTGGCGCAGGAATTCGTCGGTCTCCCTGCCGCCGACCGAGAGGATCAACGGCCCGGCCCGCTCCGGCACCAGCAAGAGGGGGCTGTTGCGACGCACCATGGCCGCGTCGAGCCGCACGTCGGCATTGAGATAGCAAAGCCGGATGGGCTCGAGATCGTAGATCCCGCTGATGGCGGCTCCGCCCTTCACCACGTCCGCCGGGAGCCCGCGCGCGGCCCAATCGGTCGACAGCATCATGGCGGTGAGATGGCCGCCCGCCGAGTGGCCGGAGAGGTGAATGCGCGCGGGATCGCCGCCGAAGGACTTGCCATGGCGATAGACCCAGCCGACCGCGCGGCGCACGCTGTCGCTGAGCGCATCGAGGGCGACGGAAGGTACCAGCGGATAACCGATGGCCACGACGCCGATGCCGGCGCGCACATAACCCGAGGCCACGAAGCTGAACATGCTCTTGTCCAAAGCCCGCCAGAAGCCGCCATGAATGAAAATGAGGATGGGGGTATCGCTGCCCTTGGCCGGAAAGATGTCGAGCCGCTCCGCGGCCCCGTCGCCATAAGGCACGTCGATGCGGCCGGAGAGATGCCGCAGCGCTTCCGCGCTTGCGACCGGCCAGCGCTCGGTCCAGCGGGCGAAGTCGGGCACGGCGGCGCGGTTGTTGTATTGCGCATCGAGTGCCTGCTGGTCGTAGTCGCGGTAGACGGGCATCGGCGGGCACCTTAAGGCCGTTCGCGGGCAACAGACTGGCCCGCCGGCAACGATTGGACAAGGGCCGCGGCAGGCCCGCCACGCGCGCGGGCGTGCCGGCGGCTTCAGCTGGGTGCCAAGGCCGGCTATAAACGAGGCATGGATATCGTGGTTTCGCCGGCGGGGCGCTTGAGTTGGGCTGGCCGCCATTATCGCTGTGCCCTCGGGCCGGGCGGGGTGCGCCTGGAGAAGCGCGAGGGCGACGGGGCGACGCCCGCCGGCGCTTTTCCCCTGCGGCGCGTGCTCTACCGTGCCGACCGCCTGGGCCGGCCGCAGACGCGCCTGCCCGTGGCTCGCCTCGGCAGGGATGACGGCTGGTGCGACGATGCCGCCGATCCCCGCTACAACCAGCAGGTCCGCCTGCCCTATGCCGCAAGCCACGAGCACCTCTGGCGCCAGGACCATGTCTACGACGTGATCGTCGTGCTCGGCTATAACGACGCGCCGGTCGTGCCGGGGCGCGGCAGCGCCATTTTCCTCCATGTGGCGCGGCCTGACTACGGCCCGACCGCGGGCTGCGTCGCACTTGCGCTCCCCGATCTTCTGGCGCTGCTTGAGGCCGTAGGCCCCGAGGATCGGCTCGTGGTGCAGACGCGCGCATGACCGACATCGGAATAGCGAACGAGAGGGCCAAAATCTCTAACAATTCTGATAATTTCATTATTGAAAAATTATCACTTCTGTCCTATTTTTTATGAATGCCAAAGAACTTCAGCGCTGGTTGAAGGCTCGAGGATGCCGCTTTGAAACGCACCGAAGCGGCAGCGGGCATCTTACCGTGATGCGGGGCGACAGGCGGAGCCAACTTCCGATGCATGGGCATGGCAAGGAGCTCGGCGCGGGACTGGTCAACAAAATCAAGAAGGATCTGGGATTGAAGTAGCGCCTCGTTGCACCGGGGCGAGGAGAAAGCGGATGCTGTACGCCTACCCCATCTTGCTCGTGCGAGACGACAACGGCACTTTCCTTGTCACTTGCCCCGATCTTCCCGAGGTCACGACTTTCGCTGAAAATCAGCCCGATGCGCGTGTCCGGGCGCGCGACGCGATCGAGGAGGCGATCGCCGCGCGCATCGCCCGCCGGGAGGACGTTCCGACGCCAAGTTTGCGGGAAGGACCCTTGTCGGCGCCGCTCTCGGAACAGACGATGCTCAAAGCGACGCTGTGGCGGGAGATGCGGGCCGCGGGTCTGCGCAAGGCAGACTTGGCGCGGCGTCTTGGCTGGAGCGGGCCGCAGGTCAATCGGCTCTTCGATCTCAACCACGCGTCGCGGCTCGCACAGTTCGACGCCGCCTTCGGAGCGCTTGGACTGAACGTGACACCCGATATTGTAATGGAGCCGAGTGATGAGCTTGCATCATTGCCGTTGCAGGCGCTCGTTCAATCGAGGAATGGCCCCATGGACGTCTGGAATGAACTAGTCCGCAGACACGGAATCGCGCAGGAAACGAATACGATCGTGCTCTGCTCAATGTATCAGCGTCCGGAGAGGGCAAAGGCTCTAACAGGCGCGCATTTGGACGGGATCGAAACGTCGCGGGCTGAATTGCGCGCCATTAGGGATGCGATGGATCAATTTCTCGATCGTTATTTTCCCGCGCGCAAACGAGGGGGCGAGCGATAGCTTATCCGCGCGTCTCCCGCGGGCCGAAGATCGCCGTGCCGACGCGCACGTGGGTGGCGCCTGCGCGGATCGCGAGCTCGAAATCCTCGCTCATGCCCATGCTGACGAGCGGCAGCGCGGAGCGCCTGGCAAGCTCGGCCAAGCGGCGGAAGAAAGGCTCCGGCGGCTCTCCGAGCGGCGGAATGCACATCAGGCCGACGATGGGCAGCTTGTAGTCCTCGCGGCAGGCGGCGACGAAGGCGGCGACGTCGTCGGGGGCGACGCCCGACTTCTGCGGCTCGGCGCCGATGTTGACCTCGACGAGGCAGTTGGGACGGCGGCCTTGCGCCGCCATCTCGCGCGCGAGTGCGGTGGCGAGCTTGGGGCGATCGACCGTCTCGATCATGTCGAAGAGTGCTATCGCCTCCTTGACCTTGTTGCTCTGGAGCGGCCCGATCAGATGCAGCTCGAGGCCCGGGAAAGCCTTGCGCAGCTCGGGCCACTTCGTCTTGGCCTCCTGCACCCGGTTCTCGCCGAAGACGCGGTGTCCTGCCTCGAGCGCGGGGCGGATGCGCTCGGCCTCGTGGGTCTTGGTGACCGCGACGAGGGTGATCCCTTCGGGCGCGCGGCCTGCCTCGCGCGCGGCGGCCGCGATTAGCACCTTGACCCGCGCCAGGTTGGCGGCGACGTCCACGCTTGCGGCGATACTTGCGTTGGCCACGGGAGCGCTCATTTGCCGCGCCGGTCGAGCGGAAAGACGCGCTCGACATAGGCCATGATCTCGGCGACGCACTCCTCGACGCCGCGCCTTGAGGTGTCGACGGTGAGCTCGGGCTCGGCCGGCGGCTCATAGGGTGCGGAGACGCCGGTGAAGTCCTTGATCTCGCCGGCCCGCGCGCGGCGGTAGAGGCCTTTGGGGTCGCGCCGCTCGCAGACCGCGAGCGATGCGCGCACGTAGATCTCGTGGAATTTGCCTTCGGCCGCCCGGCGCGCGCGCTCGCGGTCGCTTTGGTAGGGCGAGATGAAGGCGGTGATGCAGATGAACCCGGCATCGGCGAAAAGGGCCGCCACTTCGCCCACCCGGCGAATGTTCTCGGCCCGGTCGTCCGCCGAGAAGCCGAGGTTGCTGTTGAGCCCGCGCCGCACGTTGTCGCCGTCAAGGACGTAGGAATTGAAGCCCTTGGCGAAAAGGCGCTGCTCCACCTCCATGGCGAGGGTCGATTTCCCGGCACCCGAAAGCCCGGTGAACCACAACACGCCGCCGCGATGTCCCGCGCGCGTCTCGCGCACGGCGTGGCTCACCCGGTGGGGCACCACGATCACGTTGGTCGAGCGCACGGTGACGAGCTCGCGCTGGTCCGGGTAGCCTTCCATGCTGATGATCCCGCCGGCGACGGGGAGATAGTCCTCGATCAGCACGAAGCGTCCGGTGC